>JAITOQ010000165.1 GCA_031289865.1 Clostridiales bacterium | reverse complement strand
AATACCCGCGTATCGTCGAATTCGTCGACGCTCTCCCCAAAACCGTCAGCGGTAAAGTCATGAGAAAAGACATTAGAAAAAAAGATGAAGAAAAATAAAAAAATGATAAAATAGGTGCGAGACAAAATTTTCTAGAAAATTTTTTCTCGCGCTCTTTTCAAATAGTCTAATAATTTATTAAGTTCTATCCACCGCTTTAAGTTTGTGTCGTGTCTTTCCGTAGGGGACGATGACCACATCGTCCTATAACTAATAAGAGAGTATGTGTCATTCTGAGCATAGCGAAGAATCTAAAACGTAAAGCCTCAACTAAATTTTTCTACAGAAGAGTGAAATTGCTTTGCAGTGAAATGCCTCCGGCGTGAAATTGCTTCACAGTGAAATTAAATTTTTTCCTCAACTTGACCGAAGGGAAAATTTCACTGCGAAGCAATTTCACGCCGAAGGCATTTCACTTTTTCTTAGAAAAAATTTAGTTGCGGAAGTTCGCATTCGCTCACAGTAACACCTATTTTTCTGCGCTCTATACCTTTTTTCCGCACTCCGTCTGCCGATAAAATTCCCCTATGGGGAGGGGTGGCGGCGAATGCCGACGGGGTGGTTAAACGTCGGTCGTCGATGAGCCGACGGTTCAATTCTTATCCTTAATTTTCAACTTTCAATTCTCAACTTTCAACTTCCTTTCCTTTTCTATCCTCTCTTTTTCCTTTTCTATTCTCTTTTTTTCTTTCTCTTCTTCTTTCTTTTTATTCGCTTCCAAACGAATATTATTTCTTTCCTCTTCCCTCTTCTTCCTTTCCTTTTCCCTCTCCTCTTCTTTCTTCTTCCTTTCCTCTCTATACTTCTTATCTCTTTCTACTCGTTTATTCTCTTTTTCTGTTTCATACGCTTTCACGGCGGCGGCTCGTTTTTTAAAAAACGAAAGGATTTTTCCGTCCTTTGTTTTGCGGTACAGACCCTTAAAAAACGCGGACAACAGCAGTTTAAATTTATTCAATACAAGCAAGGCTAAAATCAACCCCGAAAGATATGCGAGAAAATAAAAGATGCTCAACCGTCCGTCCGTCAAAAACATAAGGCACAGTACAAAGCCGCCTCCCGCCAAAATCACATAGACAAAATCGGAGAGGCTTTCCAAAAAACCTCCCCTTTTGACAAAATGTCTAAAAAACCAAAAGCCCCCGTAAAGCGCGGCGGAAGCAAGCCCCAAGAGCGCAAATACGAGAACCTCCGACGGGTCGACCGACGTTTTCATTTCCCCAACCTCTTCAAAAAGCTCCCCTTTTCGAGGGCTTTCACATAGCGGAGCGAGAGAATAGTACCGTCTATCACGACGTTTCCCTCCTCGATATTCAGCCTATCGATATTGAGCGCGTCGCCGCCGACAATCAAGATATAGTCGCTCAAAATGAGGGTAATTTCCTTGTCGTTGTAGTTCTTGACATTCAACACGCCCGTAAGAGAAAGCCTCGCGTTCCCCTCCATATGCAAAACGTGCAACCGTTTCACTTGCGCCTTGTTCCCGCCGTTTTCCGTAACCGCCATAACTTCGCTCCGTTTATTACTTCATTTAGAAATAATTTGATTTGGAATATTGTATGCGGCAAGGTGAAAAAATAAAACAACTTTAATTCCATCGAATTCGGGGGAATTAAAAATGAAGCAAAAGCCCTCGTCATTCTCTTGTAGGGGACGATGACCTCATCGTCCCGTATCCAATAAAAAAAGTAGGTGTCATTCTGAGCAAAGCGAAAAATCTCAAACGAATATGGGAACGAGTGCGAGTCCAAATTTTAATTGGAACGAATTCGACCTAATTAGAAAATAGCCCGTGCCCCTTTTGTAAAACACAATGCCCTCATCGCTCTTATTCCGAATAATTAAAGCAAGTGTCATTCTGAGCGTAGCGAAGAATCTCAAACGGTTGTTATGCAAAAGCTATATCGAATCCTCCAATCCCAAAAGATAATCCACACTGACCTCAAAAAATTGTGCCAATTTCATGAGCGCGGCGGCTCCGGGCTCTTGTTTTCCGTTCTCCCAATAACTGATACTCGCATTACTCAGAGACAAAGCCGCGGCAAGCGCGTTTTGCCCGACGTGCCTTTCGTTCCTCAATTCTTTCAGCCGTTCGGCAACCAAATGCGAATCGTATTCCCTCATGATAATATTCTAATAAAAATTAGCGAAAAACCCTTGACATCTAATTATAATTAGAATATAAATATAATAAATTATGATATGATATAATGAAAAAAAATAATTTGCCGTAGACCATCATTTACGGACAAACAAAAGGAGAATAGTAGTTATGGCATATTGCAAAAATTGCGGAACCGAGATTTCGGAGCAAGCATACGTTTGCCCGCAATGCGGCGTAAAAACCGGGAGCGGCGACGACAGCAATTCCGGTTTGTGGGGACTCTTGGGATTTTTTTATCCTATCGCGGGATTGGTTTTGTACATAACATGGAAAGCCACAAAGCCGAAAAGCTCAAAAGCGGCCGGAATCGGCGCGATTATCGGCGCAGCGATCAGTGCCTTATCGTTCATCATCACCCTTGCGACGATATTTTGAGGAAAAGCAAAAGTCCTTCTTGTATGGGACGACAGCCACGCATCGTCCCTAAAAAACGTACTATATCGTCAATTCGGCGGCATAAATTCCCATACAATGGAATTTTATGCCGCCGTTTTTTTTATTTTAATACGGCTTTTTGTTTCGCGGTTGTACGGCTAACGTTTTAGATTCTTCACTCCGTTCAGAATGACACATACTGTTTCTTATGCGGATACGGGACGATGAAGGCATCGTCCCCTACAAAAAACGACACCGACTTTTTATCCGCTATTCTGCATTGAACAAGCACACTGCATGACAGAACTTATAAATGATAAGACTATTTGAACAGAGCGCGAGAAAAAATTTTCTTAAATCCGACGCGACCTTGCGTCCGTCGAGGAGGATTGCAAGACGCTGCCGGCGAACGAGTTCGCGTAGGCAGATTCTTTTAAAATTTTGTCTCGCACCTCTAATCTCCAAAAAAATCACCCTTTTTTACTCAAGTATATCATCAGTACGCCGATATCCGCGGGCGACACTCCCGATATCCGCATAGCTTGCCCGACCGATACGGGCTTAATCTTATTTAGCTTTGCGCGTGCTTCGAGCCGCAGTCCGCTCATAGCGGTATAGTCGAGGTCGTCGGGCAGACCGTACCGGTCCGCCTTTAAAAATGTCGTAATCTCCGAATTTTGCTTGTCGATATACCCGCCGTACTTAATCTCCGCTTCGACCTCACTCTTTGCCGCACGCGAATATTCGGAGAAGTCAAAAAGCGTTTCTATCTCGCCGAATCCGAACTCCGGACGGCGCAAAAGCTCGCTCAACCGATAGCCCCGCACAGCGACCGTCATACCCTTTTCCTCAAACATTTTTTTGAGTGCGGCGTTCGGCGGGATAGCAGTCTCTAAGCGTTCGGCGATCTCTTTTACTTCGGCTTGCTTTTTGAGATATTTCTCGTACCGCTCGTCGGTGACAAGCCCGACGGCGCGCCCGTATTCGGTGAGCCGCGTGTCCGCGTTGTCTTGACGGAGTACAAGCCTATATTCCGCACGCGAGGTCATCATGCGGTACGGTTCGTTTGTCCCCTTTGTCACAAGGTCGTCGATGAGGACGCCTATATACGCTTCGTTCCGTTTGAGGACAAGCGGCGCATTCCCCTTTAGATAGTTTACCGCGTTTATCCCCGCGACAAGTCCTTGACAAGCCGCCTCCTCATAACCGCTTGTTCCGTTGATCTGTCCCGCGGTATAGAGCCCTTTTATGTGCTTAATACCGAGCGACGGAGTGAGCTGTTCGGGGTTTAGACAATCGTATTCTATCGCATAGGCAAACCGCATAATTTCCGCATTTTTTAGCCCTACCATAGAGCGGATCACCTCCGTCTGTACGTCGGTCGGG
Source organism: Clostridiales bacterium (assembly GCA_031289865.1). GTDB lineage: Bacteria > Bacillota > Clostridia > Christensenellales > JAISNN01 > JAISNN01. Next base: position 18,958 of record JAITOQ010000165.1, on the reverse strand, counting down.
AGGGAGCTGCTTGCGCCTTGAATATACATTTCGCTCGTATCCGCGCCCTCCGGCTCGATAAAAATCTGATGCCGCTCCTTGTCGCGGAACCGCATAATTTTGTCCTCTATCGACGGACAATACCGCGGACCTACCCCCTCTATCGCGCCGTTGTACATAGGCGAGCGGTGAATGTTTTTTAGGATAATTTCACGCGTTTCGGGCGTGGTATAGGTGAGATAGCACCGCGCTTGCGCCGCGGGATCCGCGTCGTAAAAATCGTTTAAAAACGAAAACGAACAGATCCCCTTTTCGCCCTCTTGCACCTCCGTTTTTGAAAAATCGATGCTCCTCTTATGGACACGCGGCGGCGTACCCGTTTTAAACCGCCTAATCTCGATCCCGTTTTCTCTCAAGCTGTCGCTCATGCCTACCGCCGCAAAAAAACCCGACGGACCCGACCGCTTTGTGTATTCGCCTATAACGATCCGCGAGTTTAAATACACGCCCGTCGCAAGCACGACCGCGCCCGAAAAATAGTTATAGCCCATTTCGGTACGGATCCCCTTGACCTCACCGTTCTCCGTCAACAGCTCCGTAGCCTCGTCTTGACGAATCACGAGATTGGGCGTGTCTTCGAGCGTCCGTTTCATTATTCGGTGGTATAGACTCTTGTCCACCTGACCCCGTAGGCTCCTCACCGCGGCACCCTTAGCCCCGTTGAGCATCTTCATCTGTAGTACGGCTTTGTCCGCGGCAACGCCCATCTCGCCGCCGAGCGCGTCTATCTCGCGAACCAATTGTGCCTTTGACGTCCCGCCGATATTCGGATTGCACGCCAAAAAAGCTATAGAGTCCAAACTCATAGTTATCAAAAGCACGCTCCGCCCCAACCGCGCCGCCGCAAGTGCCGCCTCCGCTCCCGCGTGTCCGCCGCCTACTACAATAATATCAAACGTTTTTTGCATAATCTTTCCGTTTTTTTTTATTTTTTTTGGAAATTAGAGGTGCGAGACAAAATTTGAAGAACCTGACTACGCGAACTCGTTCGCTGTCAGAACCTTTAGAATCCGCCACGACGAACACAATGTCGCGTCGGATTTTCCACGAAAATTTTTTCTCGCGCTCTTTTCAAAAGTTTTCGCAATTTTAAAGGTCTATTCTGACTTTAGGCGGGTGTTCTCTTTTTATCCGCAACTCTCAATTTTCAACTCTTAACTTTCAACTTAAAAGCCTATTTTCCCAAACAAAATTTTGAAAAAATTTCATCTACAATCGCTTCCGACGCGGTTTGTCCCGTGATTTCTCCGAGCGCGAACCATGCCGCCTTGAGGTCTACCAAAACGCATTCCGTCCCCTCGTTTCCAAAGCCGCTTACAGCCGAATCCAACGCTTCCTTTGCGCGCTTTACCGCGTAAATGTGTCTCTCGTTCGTCATGATTTCCGCATCCCCGCCGCCGCCCATAAACCGCTCCGCAATGTGCGTCAAAAGCCGCTCTATACCCTCGCCCGTGACCGCCGAAACCGCAAAAAACGCGTATTCCTCAAACTCCTCCGACAGCTTTGCGGCGAGCCTATCCGCGCCCTTGTTTGACTTCGCTTGTTCCTCTTTTTCCAAAAGATCCGTCTTGTTTAAAACGACCGCAACCGCATCTTTCTCAAAATCCTTTAAAAATGCCTTTGCGCGTACAACCTCGTCGGAATACGCTTCTATATCGCCAACGTTGCCGGTCGCCGCATTGCCTACCGCCGTATTTCCTATCTCCGCGCCGTCCAAAACGTACACTACAAAATCCGCGCCCTTTGCCGCCGAAAACGAGCGTTCTATACCGCGTTTTTCAATCGCGTCCGACGTCCCCTCGCGAAGCCCCGCGGTATCTATAAGATTCAATCTGACCCCGCGGTACTCGACGCTTTCCTCAAGCGTATCACGCGTCGTCCCCGCTATATCCGTGACGATTGCACGGTCTTTGTTTAAAAAACGGTTTAAGAGGGAGGACTTTCCCGTATTCGGCGCGCCGACCAGAGCGACCGCCGCGCCTTTTTTTATAATCCCGCCTTGCCGCGACGCGCTTACCAGCTCACGGGCGCGCTCCCGTACCGCGCCGATTTCGCCCGCATATCCCGCCTCTATACCGCCGAATTCCTCGGGATAATCGAGAGCCGCCTCAAGCCCCGCAATCACCGCGAGGAGGCGCGTCTGCAGCGCGTAAATCTCTTTGGAAAGACCGCCGCTCATCATTCTGTAAGCCGCCTTTAGCGAGGCTTCGCTGTCGGCGCGGATCATGTCGATTACGCCCTCCGCATCCGATAGCGTCAGTTTTCCGTTTAAGAATGCGCGTTTTGTAAATTCGCCCCGTGCCGCGGGAGACGCGCCGACCGCGCACAGCCGCCCGACAAGAGCCGCCGCGAACGCTTCGCTGCCGTGACAATGAAACTCGACCGTGTCTTCGCCCGTAAAGGAATGCGGCGCGCCAAAAAAGACCGCGTATCCGACGTCCGAAACGCCGCCCGCATCGATGCGTCCGAAATACATTTTGTTCGGTACGGCTACCGCGTCCGCACTAAGCCGCACGGATACAAAAACCTCCCGCACAAGCGCAAAGCACCCCTTACCGCTCATGCGGACAATCGCAATCCCGCCTTTTCCGACCGCCGTCGAAACCGCGGTAATGATCTTATCTGTTTTCATAGTTTTTTCTTTTTTTATTTTTATTTTTTTTGTAAATAGAGGTGCGAGACAAAATTGAAAGAATCTGTCTACGCGAACTTGTTCGCCGGCAGAGTCTTGCAATACCTCGACGGACGCAAGGTCGCGAACGTTTATATTTTAACTTGTTTTTATGAAATAAGCAACTGAATTGCTCATCTATCTCGTTTTTTCTCCGCGCCGTCTCTTTTAATCCTCCCTTTTCAACTTTCAATTTTCAACTTTCAACTTAAAAAATCCTCCCTTTTCAACGCTCAATGCTCAACCCTCAACTTGAAAAAATCTCATTTCACACATTTTACGGGGGAACTTTGTGCGTTTTTCCCACATTTTACGGGGGAACTTTGTGCGTTTCACACACATTTTACGGGGGAACTTTGTTTTTTAAGTTGACTTTTGCAGTATATGCGTGTATAATATCAGCGAGGTATCAAAGCATGGCTGTTAAAATGAAAAGATTTGCGATGAGCGAGCTTATCGATTGGAAAAACAGAAAAAGCAAAAAGCCGCTAATAATCCGCGGCGCGAGGCAAGTGGGCAAAACTTGGCTCTTAAAGGAATTCGGCAAGACGATGTACAAAGATTACATCTATATAAATTTTGACGACAACCCTCAGATGGAAAAGCTGTTTTCCTTAAATTTAGAGCCGTCGCGCCTAATCGAGGGACTTTCCGTATATTCGGGAAAGGCGATCGACCGTGAAACTCTCTTGATTTTTGACGAAATTCAAGAGGTTCCGAACGCTTTAAATTCATTAAAATATTTTTATGAGGATGCGTCGGAGTATCAAATCGTAGCGGCGGGTTCCTTACTCGGTATCGCCCTACACAGCGGAACTTCTTTTCCCGTCGGCAAGGTAGAATTTATGGATCTGTATCCCATGTCTTTCTCTGAATTTCTATGCGCAACGGGGTATGAAAAGCACGCTAAAAATTTAGCGGAGGGAAACTTGGATTTTATCGGGGTTATAAAATCGGAACTTATAGATTTACTAAAAAAATACATGTTTGTCGGCGGTATGCCCGAAGCGGTTCTTTCTTACTCACAGAATAAAAACTATGCGGAGGTCAAAAAGATACATTTACAAATTCTCGGAACTTATGAAAACGATTTTTCCAAACACGCGCCGATCAATATCGTTCCTCGAATTCGTATGCTGTGGCAATCTATCCCTCATCAGCTTGCCAAAGAAAACAAAAAATTTATATACGGCTTAGTCAAGGAGGGGAGCCGCGCACGCGAATATGAAATCGCTCTCATGTGGCTCTCGGATTGCGGGCTTATCCGTCAAGTAAAGCGCGTAAAAAAAGGCTCTATGCCGCTTAAATTTTATGAGGATTGGCACGCATTTAAGCTGTTTATCTTAGACGTCGGACTGCTTTGCGAGTTGAGCGGCATCGACGCAAAGGTACTTGTTGACAGAGACGATCTTTTGACCGAATACAAAGGGGCTATCACCGAACAATTCGTTTTGCAACAGCTTGTCGCGATCGGGATCACCCCTTACTATTGGAGCAACGACACCTCTGACGGCGAAGTGGATTTCGTCTTTCAAAATGAAACGGAAATTATTCCTATAGAGGTAAAAGCGGCGGAAAACCTACGCGCAAAAAGTCTGAAAGCCTTTGCCGCCGAATATAAAATCCCTAAAGCCGTTAGAACCTCTCTCTCCGATTTCAGAAAAGATGAGCTGATTGTCAATGTGCCCCTTTATTTGATAGAATTTATAAAAAAATATCTGTAATCCATCGCATTTCCTCCCAAAACCTCAAAAAATTTTACAAAAACGTATTGACACGGTGCATATCGTATGATAAAATAATATAAAGGAAAATTCTTGTCGAAGAATTTTCAAAAAACAAAAAGGGAGAATGTATTTATGAGATCAACCACAACCATCAAAACCAACCTTGACCCGAACACTTTGCAAAAAACTCTTCAAGAATTTTTTGCCCAAAACGGCTTTAGATTCGTCAAACATAAAGGTGAAAAGGCCTACAAAAAAGGACGCGGATTTCTTGTCGCGCCGAAGTTCTTTACCGCATCCTTCGCCACACCCGGTAAGCTTGTCGTAGAATCGTGGGTGCCGTTGTGGCAGTTCCTTCCGGGCGTATATGGCGGAGAATCAGGCTTAGAAGGATCTTTCGGTATAATGTTAAAAATACCCGCACGGCGCGTCCTAAAGGCTTTGTTCGCAAAGGTCGCTGCGCCCGGTTCCGTTCCCGAAGGCTATTTCCCAAAGAAATAATACCGTAGCAAAAATTTAAAATGCGGTATAAATCGTTTTTTAAAAAGAAAAATACGCGTTCCGAATCAACAAACTCCGTTTGTGAGAAGTAGGTATCAAATTATGGCTAAAACCAACAAAAAATCCGTCGGTTCTCCTACACCTCCGCAACGCGCCGTAAATACTCGTCCGACATTTCGCGGACAGTCGAGCTTGTACGACGCGGGCGAAAGCGCGGAAATGATCGAGGCACTCGACGCGTTTATTCTGCCCGACGGCGAAAAAATCAATCTTCCCGACAATCGCGAAGGGACGGTCAATTTGCCGCCCCTTCAAGCCGCGTATTACGGTACGTACTATTACGGCGGCGTCAAGGTCAGCGAGTCCCCTAAACAAAAGCCGAAACCGAAAATCTTTACGCTCATCAAGCACAAACCCGTGATTTACAACGAGCTTGCACTGATTTTTGCGCTTGTTTTTCTTGCCGCGGGCAAGGTGTTTATGATCAAAGCGGATTTCGGAGTGACGGCGGTGCAGTCCGTACCCCTCCTCTTGTCGATGTATTTTGACAAGATATCGCTGGGGACATGGAATCTCATTATACAAGGTATTTATGTACTCGCCGCGGTATTTCTGACCCACAAATTTAAGTGGCGGTATCTCCTCGCGATCGGTATCGCACTCGTCTACGTCTTTATTTTGGATCTTTTTATGGGTTGGGCGGCGGATTTTGCCGTCACCGCAATGAACGACAGAATACTGAGCTTCGGTATCGGGTTCTTTTTGTCCGCGCTCTCGATGACCTTTTTCTTTCGCTGCCATGTCCCGCTCCTACCGTTTGAAACCATGGAAAAGGAGCTTGCTGAAAAAACCAAAAAATTCGGACTGAACAAAAACAGTCTTTCTATCCTCTTTATCAAGGTTCCGCTCGATATCGTTTTTATCCTAATCTCCGCGGGACTGTCCCTCCTCCTCTTCGGAAAAATCCGCGTCGAAGCACTCGGTATCGGTACGGTTATCCTCCTCTTTACCATGAGTCTCGCCATCGGTATCATCACTTTTGTCCTCAACATCTTCTTTGACTTTCGCTGCATCTTTGACAAAACCGAAAAAGCTTACGGCGAAATCGCCGACTATTGATTTGTTTTTTTGAGAAGAGAGGTGCGAGACAAAATTTTTTCAAAAATTTTTTCTCGCGCTCTTTTTTAAAACTTTAACGCTTTTTATAGAGTTCGATAATGAGTCGGGGGAAAATCTCCGACTTTTATTTTTTACTCGTCGCTCACGAGTAAAACACCATAAAAATGCCAACTTTACTCGTCAACCACGAGTAAAACCTCATAAAAATACAAACTTTACTCGTCAACCACGAGTAAAACCCCTCAAAAATACCAACTTTACTCGTCATTCACGAGTAAAACTACCCATTAAAACGGCAGAAAAAGACGGCTTGTCGTGTGACAAACCGTCTTTTTTCCTATCCGTATTATGCCGACGAGTATTTTTAACTCTTTGTCAAGCCGGTCGGCGAGCCGTTGGAAACGTCCAAGACCAAATAGTTCGGCGTATCGTAAGTGAGGTCAAACAATCCCGCCCCGCTTATGAGAGCTTTGATATTGATCTTTACTCCGTCGATATACAGTTCCAATTCGGTCGCGCCGAGGACAATTTCTATTACCGCGCCGTCCTTTAACGCAACGCCCGTCCGATGAGGGGTGAGTCCGTTTGCCTCACTGAAAACACACAGCTGCCCGCCTTCCGCATTGCTGAAATACAACAGCGGAAGCAGCGGAATACCCGCGATACCGCCCTCCGTTACTGTAATTGATTTTGAAATGCCGAACAACAAGTCCGCTCCGATATTATAGACAAACGATATTCTTGTCCCTTGCGTAAGATTGTTCGTCGTATCTACTAAAAAGTTCTGCCACGCGCTGCTGTTTGACGTAATATTTTCCGGAACGGTCAAATCGTACGTCTTACCGCCCGTTCCTTGCGCACCAAAGCTAAAGTGATCCACGGAGGTAATCACATAGTCGATAGTATCGCTGTCAACATACCCTACGGCGTTTTCCACTCTGACTATTATATACGCATGCGCTCCGACGCCTCCCGAAACCGTCACCCATGCGATAAAGACGCCGTTGACTTTCTCCGGAATGATATCCTCAAATTCTCCGCTGCCGACCTTCACCCTTGAGACAATCGCGCCCGGTACGTTCAGCCGCCATGTGACCTTGACCAAAGTCGTACTCACTTGCGCTGTCGCGCTCGGTTGAACGGAAAAGACAAGCTGTGTTGTAGAAGCGTTTTCGAGAGCGGTCAAGCGATCCTCGAGGTCGCCCAACGAATACGAAGTCGTCGTCGGAGCTTTGATAAATTCCGAAATCAGCGTAGACACTCTCACATAACCCGCCGCAACCAAATGAATGTTGTCGCTCCTCAAATAGACCGACGCGGTGTTTTCGTTAATACCCGACACTCTGTGGAGATCCAATACGGGTACCGCAAAGTCGTTTGACACGCGTAAAATCGCGTTGCAAATATCGTTTAAGGATACGCCTATCGAGTTTACGGAATTCCAAGAGGACGATATCCCCGCCGTCATTTCGGGAGTCGGCGTCATCATGATGATGAGCGCGGACGGGAAATTTGAGGTAAGATAGCTGAGTATCGTATACACCGCTCCGTATACTGTCGAAGTACCCGTATCGCCGTACACGCCTAAAGGCTTACTTTGATTGTAGTCGTTCGTTCCGAGCCAAACAGTGATAACGTCCGCGCTCGCATAGCTTGCTTTTATATCCGTAAGCTTATACGGGCTGCCGTTTGCAGCGGATGCCCAACCGACCAACGTCGAACCCGATAATCCGCTGTTTACCGCCGTTCCGAAGCCCAAAGCCTCTTTTACTCTCGGAACATAGCCGCCAACCGTATCGTTGTCCGTCCAACTCACATCCGCTTGAGTAATACTGTCGCCGATAGCGACCCACGTCTTACCCGCGAACGGCTGTACCGCAATCCTTGCGGTCTCCGTCCATGTACTTGCGCCCTTCGTATAAATCTTTCCCGTCACGGTATCGAGGTAAAAGTCGCCCGTTGCTCCCGACGAGGAAGACGGAAGACCGATACCGACAAACCACGTCGCGCCGTTTGCTCCCGTTGCTCCCGTTGCGCCGGTATCACCCGTATCACCCTTAGGCCCTTTGATATTTACAACCGAAGCTCCCCAACCCGAACCCGTCTTTTTGTAAACGTCGCCGTTGGTTATATTGAGATAAAAATCACCTACGCTTCCAAGCTCCGCCGACGGTACTCCCGCACCCGACAACCATGTCGCGCCGTTTGTGCCGTTTGTACCGTTTGTGCCGTTTGTACCCGTCTCACCTTGCGGCCCTTGAGGACCCGTTGCTCCGGTTTCACCTTGCGCGCCGTTCGAGCCGTTTGTGCCGTCCGCGCCCGTTTCGCCTTGAGGCCCTTGAGGACCCGTTGCTCCCGTTTCGCCTTGTGATCCGTTTGTGCCGTTTGTGCCGTTCGTACCGTCCGCACCCGTTTCGCCTTGCGGACCTTGCGGACCTTGCGGACCCGTTGCTCCCGTTTCGCCTTGTGATCCGTTTGTGCCGTTCGTACCGTCCGCACCCGTCTCGCCTTGCGGACCTTGAGGACCCGTTGCTCCCGTTTCGCCTTGCGATCCGTTTGTGCCGTTCGCGCCGTCCGCGCCTTTAATGTTTACGGCAAATTCCCATGCGCCCGTCTCTTTGATATAGACGTCGCTCGTGAGTATGTCGAGATAAAAATCTCCGTCCTTACCGATTATAGCCGTCGGTACGCCTTCGCCGCTGAGCCACGTCGCGCCGTCCGCGCCGTTATCACCTTTGATATTCAGCGTCAAGCTCCATGTTCCGCTGTCCTTTATCCACACGCCGCACAAATCGATATCCAAATAAAAGTCGCCGTCGTTTCCGATCGTTCCGTTAGGCACACCCGCTCCGAGAAGCCATTTTGAGCCGTCCGTTCCCGGAAGCCCCGCGAGTCCCGTTTCGCCCTTAATGTCGAGATAGAGCGTCCATTCGCCGTCCGTTTTTAAGTAGACCTCGCTCGTATCCTTTTTGAGATAAAAATCCCCGTTGCCGCCAAGCGCGGTCTGAGGGATAATTGTTCCCGTATACCAAATTGTACCGCTATCCGTAGCATTTGTCCCGTTGAGCGAATCGAGCCACTGCTCAAGGGTTCCGTCAAAGCCGTTTTCAACGGCTAATTCGTAAGCGGACTTTCCTCCGCCTCCGTCTTTTTTGGTGACCGTGACAAGCGCGATCGCCGATGCACCGAGTGCGATAACGAACATCAGTACAATTGCAACAATTCCTTTCTTCATAGATTGAATCTCCTTTATTTATTTTTTTTTGGAATTCTGTTTTAATGTTCTGCTTTAGCTTTCTATTTTGGTTTTTCTGTTTTTAGTATTCCGTTTTAGTGTTCTGTTTTTTTGATTTTTTATTTGGATTTTTTGTAAATAAAAAAGCCGCCGAGGGTGCCGTTAAGGACCCGCAGCGGTTGTTTTACCGTGCTTTATCGAAATTTTGACAGTGAAACGCGTCCCCGATAAGAGGTCGTTACAGTCCATTTGGAGGCTAAATAATGCCCCCCCCCCCGCATATATGTAGTATTGCGCTTCATTTACCATTCCCCCGTTTTGTCGGTATTTTGAATGATTTTATCTATCGAGTTCATTGTAGCACAATTTGTAAGCTTTGTAAATACCTTTTTGAAAAATTTTTTAAAATTTTTAAAGTTTCTTTTTGCTGTTTTTTTAATGAGGTGTCGGAGATTTTTTTTGATGAGGTGTCATAGGTTTTTTTTATGAGGACACGGGACGATTCGCGGCTGTCCCCTACGATTTTATTCGCAATTCTGCATTAAACCAACGCTACAACTTTCAATTTTCTTTGCATTTCTCTTGCATTTTGTTCGGATTTGGTATATAATGTATGAGAAAAAAGGTAAACCTTCCTTAAAAAGGTCAATATTCTTACGGAGGCTTATAAAAATGCCATTAGTAACAAGCACTGAAATGTTTAAAAAAGCTTATGCGGGCGGATACGCGATCGGCGCGTTTAACGTCAACAACATGGAGATCATTCAAGGGATCGTAGACGCCGCAAAAGCGGAAAAAGCTCCTCTCATACTCCAAGCGTCGTCGGGTGCGCGTAAATACGCAAATCCGATCTACCTCAGAAAGCTCGTAGAAGCGGCGGTTGAGGACAGCGGTCTACCGATCTGTCTGCATCTCGATCACGGCGACAGCTTTGAGCTTTGCAAGGACAGCATCGACGGAGGATTCAGCTCCGTCATGATCGACGCATCGCACCACAGCTTTGAAGAAAACATCAAAATCACCAAAAAAGTCGTCGAATACGCGCACGACAAGGGCGTAGTCGTCGAAGCGGAGCTCGGACGGCTCGCGGGTGTAGAAGACGCGGTCAACGTATCCGAAAAGGATTCGTCTTACACAGATCCCGCTCAAGTACAAGAGTTCGTTGAAAAGACGGGCGTGGACAGCCTCGCAATCGCTATCGGGACAAGTCACGGCGCATTCAAGTTTAAAGGCGAAGCCAAACTCCGCTTTGATATCCTCGAAGAGGTTGGAAAACGCCTTCCGGGCTTCCCTATCGTTCTCCACGGCGCGTCAAGCGTTCCCGAAAAATTTGTCAAAATCATCAACGAAAACGGCGGGTTGATGGACGGCGCAAAGGGCGTTCCCGAAGAAATGCTTCGTCAAGCCGCAAAAATGGCGGTCTGCAAAATCAATATCGACAGCGACTTGAGACTTGCATTTACCGCAAGCATTCGCAAGCATATGCACGACAACCCGTCGCACTTTGACCCGCGCCAATACCTCACTCCCGCAAGAGCCGCGATTACCGAAGTAGTCCGACACAAGCTCGTAGAGGTTTTGGGCTGTAACGGCAAGGCGTAAAAATAATTCAATATTATAATTGTAAGGGACGATGCCCTCATCGTCCCGAATCGGAAATAAAAATCACTACAAAAGCACAGTATTCTGTAATGCTATTACAGAATACTGTGCTTTTTGCTTTTTAAATTCAACTTTTATTTTATTGTCCGACTTCCACTCAATTTTTATTCGATAATAATCTTTGCTTTAAACATCAAATAAGTCGGCTAAGTCTATCAACAAAACCGAGTCGCAAGCTTCTTGTTTTAAAGCGTCTGTAAATCCCGATTTTGAAAAAACACAGTAGCACTTTTCCGTATAATCACAAAGCAGTTCCGCTTTTCTCTTCAATTCTTTCAAAATCCGTAAATCGGCTTTTTCATTTCGCCATTTGCATTCGCAAAAGAGGGCTTTGTTTCGGCTTACCGCGACTAAATCAATCTCCTCCTCTTGCTTGAGTTTCGGATTGCTCCCCCACCATCTCCCGATTTTGTCAAACACGAAAGGCAGGGTTTCCGCAATATTTCTCCTAAGCATGTATTGCTTGCAAATGTCCTCAAAAGCATGTCCCATGTATTCGTTAAGGTACGGTTCAACCCTTTCGCGGTAGATAAATTCCATTTTTCCGCTTTCAATATTCGTTACGTTTTCGGGGACAAAACGATACCAAAACCGATACATGTGATCCTTTATGCGATAAACTCCGTTTCGTTCCTTGTTTGTATCGATAGGATTTTCTTTTTCGACAATCCCCAAATCGACAAGCCCCTTTAAATATTTATTGCATTTTGCGTTCTCCTCGCCGCTTTTGGTTGCGATTTCATTTAGTTTTGTCGCACCGTTTGCAATTGCCGCGATAATCGTATTATATACGGCGGGTTCGCGCAGCTCTTGTTTTAACAGATTTTGCGGCTCTTCGTAAAGATATCCGAATTTTCCGAAGAAATTTTCTTTTATCCCCGTTTCTACCGAACCTTGCGCTTTAATTATGTTAAGATATTGCGGAATCCCCCCCGTGACGGCATAGCCCAACAATTTTTCTTCATACGTTACGTTGACGAACTCCTCCGTGTCGTCAAAAAATTCGGCACTGTCATAATAGTCGAGCGGTTCTATTTTGTATTGGTCGCCGCGTCTGCCGTATAGAGGACTTTGATAACCGAGAATTTGATTTTCCATAAAGCTCATGCTCGAACCGCAAAGAATCAATTTTATGTTTTGCTTGCAGAATACGGTGTCGATTTGCCTTTGTAAAATCGACGAAATTGACTTGTTTGCGCCCGCAAGATACGGATATTCATCAATCACCAACACTAATTTTTCGTCCTTAGCTTGCTTTGCAATATATTCAAAGGCTTTGTCCCATGACGGAAAAACGTCGACGATTGCCCGCCCCTCCGGATACACGCTAAAAACCGCCTCCGAAAAATCTTGTAAATTGGATAGATTGTTTTGCTCCGTCGCCGTATAAAAAATCACTTTCTTTCTCCCTTCTTGAAGAAATTCGTTGATTAAACTCGTTTTGCCGACGCGGCGGCGACCGTAAACGACGGAAAAATTAAATCCGTCCTTGTCATAGGCTTTGTTTAATGCGTCAAGCTCGCGCTTGCGCCCAAGGGTGTGAAAAACAAAAAAGAAAAAAAACATATATAACCTCTTGTTTGCTAATATACTTACGAGTTAATTACTTACGAGTATATTACGCTGTTTTTGTTGCCGCCGATGGTTTAATACACGTCGGCAATTCGCTCACTTGTACGCTAATATACTTACGAGTTAATTACTCGTAAGTATATTATACTTCGTTTTTGGTTTTTTCGCAACTGTTTTGTTCCTTATTCTTTGAAATATCTGTCTTTTTCTTAATATCGCTCTTATTTTCCCTTCAAAAAAACAAAATCTTTCACATCTTCCGCATTCCGCGCATATATTGCGGTATGGAAAAGAATATAAAAATGACGGTATACTTGATACGCATTGCGCGAGGCTGCGAATTGATTTTGGGAAAGCAAGCGTTTCATTACTTAAAGGAAAATCTCGCGGGCTGTGACGGGTTGACCGTGACGGAAACCGATTCTATCCCTACGCTTGCCTCGTCAAAAAGCGGCTATTCGGCATACGTCTACTCGGATATGCCCCTTGTAACGGCTCGCGGACTGTCCGACGTCGCCGCGGAAATGGAGAAGCGCAAGCTTGCGTCCGTTTCGCTCGGACGCGCACTCGTCATAAAAAACGGTTCGACCGCTCAAGAACGGCTCTCCGCGTCGCTGAAGCTCTCTCCCGAACAATTTTTGAGCTTGGGCGACGAGGGCGCGTATCCGATTATTTTTGAACGCTTGAAAAAAAGCGTGATTCTTTCGCATATCAAAGCGGGCGTCATCATTCCCGAAATCGCTTCGGTCACAATAGATCACACCGTAAAAATCGAACGCGGCGCGGTGATTTGCCCCAACAATATTCTGCGCGGAGCGACGGTCGTCGGCGCAAAAAGCGTAATCGAAAGCGGAAACATCATAGATTCCGCGTCAATCGCCGAACATTGCACCGTCACGCAATCCAATCTCACCGAATGCTCCGTAAAAAACAACTCCGTCATAGGTCCTTTTTCCGCGCTCCGCAAAGGCGCGGCGGTCGGAGCGTACTGTACCGTCACACAGTCCGATCTCACGGGCTGTACCGTCGGAGACCATACTACCGTCGGACCTTTTGCGACCCTCCGTACCGACGCCGTTATCGGAAGCCATTGCCGAATAGGCGATTATGTGGAGATCAAAAAGTCGAGTATAGGCGACCACACAAAAGCCGCGCACCTCGCCTATATCGGCGACGCGGAAATCGGCGAATACACCAACGTCGGCTGCGGAACGGTGTTTGCCAACTATAACGGCAAAATCAAGCAAAAAACCGCGGTCGGCAACCGCGTTTTTATCGGCGCGAACGTCAATCTCGTCGCTCCGCTCACCGTCGGTGATAACGCATTTATCGCCGCCGGCTCGACCATTACGGAGAATATCCCCGAAAACGCCTTTGCTATCGCGAGGGAAAGACAGATAGTGAAAGAGAACTATTATTAAAATTTTGATAAGAATAATGCAGAGACAAAATTTGTGAACAAATTTTTTCTCTGCACTCTTTTCAAAAACTTTCGTATTTTATAGGAAAAGTCGTGGGTCAGAGAGTGAAAACTCCGACCCTTTTTTGTTTTTACATCGGCTTTTTTACGGGACGATGAAGGCATCGTCCCCTACAAGAGGACACCTACTTTTCTTTATATCCGCACTTATTACCTATTACCTATTACTTAAAAAATCGGTGAGCGGGCGACTAAAGCCAATATCCCATCTATATCGGTTGCAATACCGGATGCAACGTCACGTTGCCTATTCTTCGTCGTCCATGAGCATGACTTGGCGGTAATTGACTTTGCCGACTTGGGTGACGGGGAGGGAGTCTTTTGCGATGACCTTACCAGGGACGGCGAACTTGATGAGGTTTTCGCGGCAAACCTTGAGAATTTTGTTTTCTAAGGTGAGGTTGTATTTATAGTCGTCGTTGACTACGACAAAGAGCTTAATGACGATTTTGTCCTCTTTTGTCCGTCCCTCGACCGCGCAGCACATTTTGATTTCGGTCATCTTGGACACGACGTCCTCGATCTCCGACGGAAAGACGTTTACGCCCGCAACGATGATGAGCCGCTTGATTCTGTCCTTAAAGAATATAAACCCGTCCTCGTCAATCTTGCCGCAATCGCCCGTTTTGAGCCACCGTTTACCGTTCTCGTCGGTGATTATGACCGCTTGCGTGGTTTCGGGATCGTTGTAATACCCCTCCATGAGGCTTTGGCTCGACAATAGGATTTCGCCGTATTCGCCGCACCCTTGCTCGGTCATGTCCTCGTCTACAATCTTGGCTTGTACGCCGATAATCGGCTTTCCGACAGAACCCGTCTTGTAGTTTTTGTCCGTATTTACCGCCGCGACCGCGACGACCTCAGTCAAGCCGTAACCCTCGATGATTCTGACCTTTGAACCGCGTGCGCGGATTTTTGCATCGACCTTTTCGCGGAGCGACGCGCTCAAGTTGTCGCCGCCGCATATCAAGAGGTGAAAATTTTTGCAGTTTAAACGATTGAAGCCCTTTTGCGCAACCAATTTCTCATACATGGTCGGGACGCCCGTCATTACCGTGACCCCTTCCCTACGGATAATCCTAATAGCATCCTTTGCGTTAAACTTAGGTACCATGACGAGGCGGCAGCCGAAGCTCAAGAACGCATGGAGATTGATAGCCAACCCGTACCCGTGGAATAGCGGCAGTACCATAAACGCTACGTCCTTGTCTATCGTGGTCTCAAAGGTCGTGAGCGCGTTGACCGCGACGGCGTTTATCGCATAGTTGGTAATCACGATAGTCTTTGCCTCGCCAGTCGTCCCGCCGCTGTGGAGATAGACCGCAATGTCCTTTCCTCCCGTCTTGACCTCCACGTCGCCGCGGCGAAGCATAGTACGCGTAAAGCGCAATACCTTGTCGCTGTATTCAATCTTGGGCTGTTTTTCTTTTTTGGCCTTGTATGCAATCCCCAACTTATAAATAACCGACGCAAAGCCCGCCATGCGGCAGATAATCACGGTGATATCGATATCGGACAAGACAGCCTTGTATTTGTCATAGAATACGTCGGATAAAAAGATGACCTTTGGGTTGGTCTTTTTGATAATGTTTAACAGCCCGTATTCGCTGATCATCGGGTGAACGATATTGCCTATCGCGCCGCACTTGTTTAACGCATAAAACGCAATCGCCGCATGAGGTATGTTTGGCAAACAAATCACGACGTTGTCGCCGGGACCTACGGACTTTTTTTCGTTTAAAAAATAGGCGAGGTTGTCGATACGCTCCTTAAACCGCCCGAATGTCATGCGCTTGTTAAAATAAACTATCGCTTGCCAATCGCGGTCGAGTTCCTTTGAAAATAAAAAATCGTACATGGACATGTGTGCCGTCATAATTTTTTCCTTTTTATTTTTTATTTTTTGTTTTTTTGAGAATAGAGATGCGAGACAAAATTTTCTAGAAAATTTTTTCTCGCGCTCTTTTCAAAAAGTCTAACACTTTGTTTTTAGGGGAAATATACATCGATATTTAACCGACTTGTGTTGACTGTGCCGACGTTTAACCATCCCGTCAGGCAAAGCCTGCCACCCCTCCCCATAGGGGAATTTTATGCCGCCGAATTTTGTGTTTTTTAATCCGCAACTGTTTCACTGTTTCAATTTATCACTAAACTTCCGACTTTTTGCGGGACGATGAAGGCATCGTCCCCTACAACGGCGTTTGTTTTTTAATCCGCACTTTTCAACTTTCAACTTTAAAAACAAATGGCTCTCGTTTTTTTAATCCGCACTTTTCAACTTTCAACTTTCAACTTTCAACTTTAAAAACATCTGTATTATACTGCATCAAAGATATAATCCCGATAGTCCTTCCACCCGTTTGCGCTCTTGTAGGCTTGGACGTTGGAGACGCCGTTTTGCTTTTCTATATAGATTTTAAAGGTCGGAGCGTGCCCGTCAAATACGGCGGTAAATCCCGACATGTTGACCATCGTCGGAGGGGTTTTTGCGCGGACGTAGACCGAAGTGAGATTCACGTTGTCGGCAAACGCGTAAGCTTGGATCTCCGACATGGTTTCGGGGAGAGTGATCGATGAGAGATTACAGCCCGCGAAAGCAAACCGCGAAAGCTTGGACAGCTTCGAGCTCTCAAAGGACACGCTAACGAGTGATTTGCAATTTAAAAACGCGTCTTCGAGCATTCTATCGAGATTTTGCGGCAGCACTATCGACGTGAGCGCGCCGTAGGAAAACGCGCCGATCCCGAAAGCCACAAGCTTTGCCGTCGATTGAAAAATCACGGAAGCCGCTCGGCTCCGATAAAACCCGTAGTTTCCAACGGCCGTCAGCTCACCGCCCGTGACGGTGACGACGCCTTGCCGCCCCTCCGGACAGCGTATCAAAAGCTGTGCGATAAAAATATCCGCTTTGTAGTCGCCCGCATACACGATACCGTCGATCGATTGATAAGCGTTGTTGCGGTTTCCCGCATTTGCGACCGCCGCGACGCGTATCTCGGACAGAGAGGTACAGCCGACAAAGATAGCTTTCATTCCGAAACTCCCGCTCTTCAATTTGTCGCCCAAATCCGTCACCGTCCCCGGAATATCGATTGCGGTGAGCGACGAACAATTTGAAAACGAGGAACTTTGCAAGGTTTTTAGGTTTAATCCGAAGTAGACGGAGGCAAGCGCGGTACAGTTTTCAAAGGCGGACTCGCCTATATCCTCCGTACCGTCGGCAAGCGAAATCGCGGTAAGCGACACGCAACCGAAAAACGCATAGTTCCCGACGGTTTTTAAGCCCGTCCCAAAATATACAAAATTGAGAAATACGCCGTTGCGGAACGCGGATTCGCCTATCGCCGTAACGGTATTTACAAGGTCGATTTGAGTCGCCGTCGAATTTGAAAACGCGTTCGCGCCTATTTCTATAGTCCCGTTTCGTACGGCAACCGTCCCGCCTTTCTTTTCGGGACTGCGGACTAATTTTCCGCTCTTGTTATACAAAACTCCGTTTTCGCTCTCAAAATACGCGGAAAGCGGATCGGCGTATAGATTTTCTATCGAGGATTTTCCGAATACGTCGCCGTTTAAGCTCTCCGTCTTTTGGTCGAGGGTAAACGCCGTCAACAGCGTACAGCCCTTAAAAAGCTCCGCGCCTAAACTGACGACCCCTTTTAATTCTACCGCCGTGAGCGCGGTACACCCCTCAAACGCCCAACCGCCTACCTCCGCGTTTCCTCCCGTGATAGAGGTGAGGTTGACAGTGACGGTACGGAGAGCGGTGCTCCCCGCAAACGCGTATGCGGAAAGCTCGAAACGTATCAGCGCGCTTGTCAGCGAAAATTCTTCTAACGCTCTCATTCCGCGGAACGCATAGATACCGATAGACGAAACATTTGCCGCCGTGATACTTATCAAGTACCGATTTCCCTCAAATGCCGACCGCCCGACCGTCCTGACCGTATTCGGTACGGTAAAAGCCGTTTGGGTTTTTCCGTTAGGATAGGCAATCAGCTTGTCTTTTGTCTTGTTGTACAGTATTCCGTCCGTGTCGGTTGAAAAGGACTTGTTTCCCGAACTTACGACAAACGCCGTGATATTCGGACAGCCGATAAACGGATTTGACACCCCGTAAAACGCGGAAAGCGTCGCGGGCAGATATATCTTTGTGATTTCCGCATGTCCGTAAAACGCGTCTTGCGAAATCGACGTCACCGTATACCCGTTAAGCTCCGACGGAATAAAGACTATCGGCGACGAAAACGGCGCGTCAACGCCCGTAATCCGCACTTCTTGTCCGCTAATCACCTCATAGCGGTAGCTCTCTTGCGCGCTCCCCGTCGGGACAAACCCCGCCAAAAACGAAAGGTGGGTATCCGTGCCGCCGACAAACATGACGAGATCGATTAAAGAAAACACCGTATTCGGCGAGGTCGCCAGCCGCCCGTACTCGCCCTCCGAAGGGATATACAGATAATACCCGCCGAACACATAGCCCGCCGCCGCCGTCGGTGTGAATGACACCGTGTCCGTGATATGATATACGACTTTCGGATTGTTGATTACAACGCCGCCGCGAGAGGTTTCTCCCGCGTAATTATCGGCATTTATCTCTATAGTGTAATCGATATATTCAAAAGCCGCCTCGACCGCAAGGTCGGTTTCGCCGACGGCGAGAGCCGCGTTTTTGTCCGTGGAATAAAGTGTGTTTCCGATATACCAGCCCGTAAAGCTGTAACCCGTTTTTTCACGGACGCTAAGCGTTACCGTGGAATTTTTTGGTACGGTATACGGCGCGTCAATCCCGTTGACCGTGACCGTGCCGCCGTCCTCGCCGCGGTACCCGCCCGAAACTATAACGCCTTTTTCAACCTTTACGGTGTACTCGACGTTTTTTGTCACCGTCACCGTCATCGATTCGTAATAGGAAAGCTGAGTACTCCCCTCGTACCACCCCGAAAAGA
>JAITOQ010000086.1 GCA_031289865.1 Clostridiales bacterium | reverse complement strand
TCCCAAAACACATTAAAATCATCTTTTAGTTTATCATAGACGCTCTCCGCACGTTCCGCGCCGAAATCGCGCCTATAGCTGATAAATACTTCATGTCCCATTTGTAAAATCTCCTTTGTATGTTTTATTTCGAATATTTTTTCAGCAACAAATCGATATTAGTCAATCTCTTGAGCGAGTTTATACCGTGGCGAACGTGTTCCCACGACTCTTTATAGGGCATATTGGGGACGATATCTTCCGTTTGGAGGAAGTTTAAAAACTCGTCCTCACAGCCCGCAAATCCTTTGGCAAAGTCGTAGGCTTTGTTCTCTTTTTTGTCGTCCGTGCAATTTGAGTCGTCGTAAAAGACGTGTTCGAGATTGGTCGAAAAGTAATAGATCGAGTAGCCGACCCCGCCGATTTCCGTCAAGCCCGAAAGGTGCGTTAGGATTTCGGATTTTCGTTTATTGCGCTCGATGATTGCGTAAGACTTGTTTGTGACGATGATTTTTTCGCCGTAAGTCAATTCCGCGTCCTTGTCGTAAGCGACCCGCTTATCCTTTAGATACACTCCGTCGAGGTCGGTCAAGTGGACGATCTCGATAATGTCCGTCCTCTTGAATGCGCGGTTTCTGGCTAAAAAGTCTTTTACAAAAGCCGCGATTTTACTCTCGACGTTTAACGTCGTAGTATCCGCCTCGGATGTGACGTCGCCGTTGACGATTTTAAAGCACACCTTTTTGTCGCGAATGTTCTTTTTGAGAATGTTCTCAAGAGAGATTTTGTCCGTCGCGCCCTCGACGAGAAAGAGAAGCATTCTTTTAAAATTGATTTGTTTTGCTTTCATGACCGATTTTTTCCTCCGGCAATCCGAAGGACAAGGCTCAATTCGGAAAGGTTGGTTTCGTCGTACAATTTTTCTTTTTGCCCGCCAAGCTCGATGGTTCTATAGTAAAAATCTCTCAAATTACTGTTAGGCTTGACGTTGGTCAACTGAATATAGCGGTTATTTGGATTGCAAGAGGTAAAATAGATGCTGGTTTTGTCCAAAACCTCAAGGGGTCTTAAATTGTGAGAGGTAAAAATCAACTGACCGCGTCCGTTTTCTTGCAAGACCGACAGCAGCTCTCCCAATAGATATTCAAAAATCCCCGCATCAAATTCGTCGATTAAGACCGTCGTATTTTCGCGGTTGTAGAATGAAATAATCGCGGAAAGAATAGAAATAATCTTTTTTATCCCCTCCGACTCATTCCTAAGCGGGAGCGAAATCCCGTTTGAAACCGCAAGCGGCTCAAATCGCATACACGGCTGACCTTTGTCGTCGGCTTGCTCGCCGTATTCCTTTAGCTCTATACGGAGGTCGGGAACGATACTCTTTAAAACCACGTTGAGTTGATCGATCAATACGCTGACGTCCTTGTAGCCGATCATCGGGAAAAGCGTCGGCTGATCCAACCGAATCCCCGCTTCGCCCTTGACGATACGCGTCGCGCCCTCCTCTATCTTAAAGCTCAACGGAATCAATTCGTTGAGGCTGATGATACCGCTGTGCGAATTTTTTATGACAAACAAATCCATGTTTGCGTACTGCTTTAGCGCGCAAATCACCGCGCCCGCATCCGACGGCTCGCCGCTCTTAAGTAGCTCCGTTACGGTATCGTCAAAGAAAAACGAGGCTTTTCGTTCCCTTGCCAACAACTTGCGCGCATACAGTTTCATACGCGTTTTGCGGTCGCCGCACGCAAGCCCGCTCAAAAATCTCTGCGGCGAAACGATAGCGTCAACGTCGGAAAAGTCACAGCAAAGCGTCGTCCTATACGCCCCTTCGCCGCGCCCCGTGATTTTTAGGCTCTCATGCGAGAGAAAAAAATCTTGTCCGTTCTCCGTGAACTTCAATTCCGCTTCGTATACCGCGTCGTACTGTTTACCGCCCGCCTCGACAAAAAAACCGACGGCGACAGTAGACGCGGACGTATTTACATACAGACAGTCGTAATACCGCTTCTCTTGAAGCCCGCGCCCCATAAAAAGCTCTTGTATCATCTCCACGCAATCGATAACCGCGGTCTTTCCCGTCCCGTTTTGACCGTAAATCCCGATAATGTCGCAACCGTCGCGCTTTTTTGAGCGAACCTTAATGCGTCCGCTCAATACGTTTTTGATGTTTGCCACGCGTATATTGTCTAATTTTACCGTGTAATTCATAATGTGTTTCCTTTTTTGCTTTTTTCTTCAGCATTTATATTATATCATGATTGCGGAATAAAAGCAAGTGTCATTATTGCGGAATAAAAGTCCGTGTTATTCCGAGCGAATGCGAAGAATCTCAAACGATTTCTCCGAATTACATCTCTAATTATCCTCACTTATTACTTATTACCTATTACTTATTACTTAAAAAAAGAGACCCTCTTTTTTTAAAGAGAGCCTCATTTTTATCATGCCTTATTTTATTTCTTAAAGAGTCTATACGCCCAATCTAAGAACGACCAACCCATATCCTTTAATTCCTTGATTTCGGATTTGTATTCGTCTTTTTGATAGACCTTGACGCTCTTGATGACAAAATCG
>JAITOQ010000064.1 GCA_031289865.1 Clostridiales bacterium | reverse complement strand
GCGTTGGATTTTTTTGTACGTTTTTCGTAGTTTGAGGGCGCATACGGGAAGTATGCAACCGAAAAATACGGGAAACGGGCGGAAAAAGACGGCGTGAAGATGACGGCGGGACTTAACCGGCGGTTTCCGACGGGAGGGAGTTATGGATAAAGGCGAACGGCTTATAACGAGTCTGAGAGAGGTATTCAACAAGATAGCGTGGCTGAATAAGTTTAAGATGGAGGACAGTCTGAGTGAATACAAGTCCTCCGAAGTACATTGTATCGAATATATCGGGGCAAACGCCGACACAAACGTGACAAGGCTCGCGGAGGTCTTTTTTTATGACGGTCGGCGCGATAAGCAAAACCACCCGAAAGCTCATAAAAAAAGGCGTTCTCGAAAGCTACCGAAAATCGGACAACAAAAAAGAAATCTATTTTAGGCTCACCGAACAAGGCAAAGCGGTTTTTAAAATCCATGATGACTTGCATAGAGAATTTCAAGAGCGTGACAAAGCCGTATTTGAGCAAGTCACCGACGAACAGTTTGATATCATGCTCGACTTTACGGAAAACTACGGTAGCCATTTAGACGCGGAGATAAAGAAAAGAAGAGCGGATATAAAGTCGGAATAGTTTAATATAAAGCCCTCTCCGTCTTGCGCAAGAAAAACAAATAGCTAAAACAATAAGGTTTTTAATAAAACGAATGCAGTCCAAAAAACGGGCTGTATTTTTTTGCATTTTTAAATTATTTTGTTTCCAAGGAAATAATATTGCTATTTTTTGTTGACAAGGAAACAATTCTGTGCTACAATATTTTTGTTTCCAAGGAAACAAAAACTAAATAACCCCAAAAAGGACAACCGACCATGAACAAAAAATCTATATTCTCAAAGGATTTTACACTTGTAGCGATAGGTCAGATTATTTCCATTTTCGGAAATCAGATATTGAGGTATGCTCTTCCGCTCTATCTTTTAAATAAAACGGGCTCGTCGGTTTTATTCGGTACGATTTTAGCAGTATCCTTTATACCTATGCTGTTTTTATACCCTATCGGCGGGATAATTGCCGACCGCGTAAACAAGCGGAATATCATGGTTATTTTGGACTTTAGTACGGCGATATTGATTTTCCTATTTTACCTTTTGGCGGGAAGGATAGACATAGTACCCCTTATGGCAATCACTATGATTATTTTATACGGCGTGCAAGGCGCGTATCAACCCGCCGTTCAAGCAAGCATACCCGTTTTGGTAAAAGCCGAACACATAATGCAAGGTAATTCCGTCGTCAACCTCATAACCTCGCTCGCGAGTATGGCGGGACCCGTAATAGGCGGGGTTTTATTCTCCGTCGTCGGACTCACGCCGATCTTGTATGTGAGCATAGCTTGCTTTTTTGCGTCCGCTGTACTTGAGCTTTTCATTCATATCCCGTTTGAAAGAAAAGAAACGAAAGGCAATATATTCGCAATAGGCGTCGCCGACCTAAAAGCAAGCTTTAGCTTTTTGTTTAAGAACCGACCCGTTTTGTGGAAAATGTCGCTCGTATATGCGTCTATGAACCTACTTTTGACACCGTTGATTTCTATCGGACTCCCCGTCTTAATCACACAGCGGTTGGGCTTTGCACCCGACGCCGCAAATCGGCTGTACGGCTATTCTCAAGGCGTAATCGCCGCGGGCGCGGTACTCGGCGGTTTGCTCGCGGGCGTGCTGTCAAAAAAGCTAAAAGCAAAGGCAGCCCCACTCATATTGATAGGGTGCGCGCTGTCCGTACTCTTAGGAGGAATCGCCTTGCACGCGCTCGACGCGTCAATGACAATCTACATCGTCCTAACCGTCGGCGGCGGTCTGTTGGTAGCTCTGTCCACCCTACTTCAAATCCAAATCATGACATATATCGGGATTTTGACCCCAAAGGACTTAATCGGAAAGGTGATTTCGTGCGTTATCTGCGTCTGTATGTGTACCATCCCTATCGGTCAATTTATCTACGGTCTTGTCTTTGAGCATGTCGGTAACGGCGCGTATCTCCCCTTTTATGCCGCCGCTCTGATAGTGATATGTGTCGGCGTCTTTACACGACGGGTTTTTTACGGAATAGATCGACTTGTAGAGAAGGTGAAAGTTGAGAGTTGAAAGTTAAGGATTAAAAGTAGGATCTATCAAATTTAATTTCTAAGTGACACGGAGGTTTTGTATTATTTGAATTGACTTTTTGTGTGATTCGTTATATAATTTATAAAAATAACTCTTGTGTGAGGTCAAATAAATGAGTAAAAAAGTCAATATTGAATACGATTCGGACGAATTTTATATAGACGGGACGATCTTGTTTCGCTATTACGGCGACGGCGGCGAGGTTGTCGTTCCCGACGGAATCGATACGGTTGAAGCCGAGGCTTTTATCGATACCGAAGAGGTGACGAGTATCACGTTTCCCAAAACCTTTCGCAGTATAAACGGTCATGCGTTTGCGGGTTGTGTCAATCTTGAAAAATTTTCCTTCGCAGAACCCAACGAAATTTTTCACACAATCGACGGCAACGTATACCGCGAAAACGGCGCGGTACTTGCGACCTATGCCGTAGGAAAAAAAGACGCGGTATTTACCGTTCCCGAAACTGTAAAGGTTATAGAGGCGCAAGCCTTTTATCACGCCGACTTT
>JAITOQ010000005.1 GCA_031289865.1 Clostridiales bacterium | reverse complement strand
CTCATGTTTTCGTCGGTATAGATCCCTTTTTTGTCGTACAAAATACCGACCTTTTCAAGCCCTAAACCCTCAGTGACAGCGCGCCGTCCGGACGCGTCTATGACGGTATCGCATTCGACGGTTTTTTCCTCTCCCGCGCTCTCAAATCTTACGCAAAAGCCCGCCTCCGTCTTTTCGATTTTTTTCACGACCGAGTTGCCGTATATCGATACGCCTTTCTTTTTGAGGAGCATTCCCACGGTTTGGGAGATATCCTTTTCGTATGTTATGAGGGGCTTTTCCTCCATCAAAATCATAGTGACCTTCGCGCCTACCGCCGTATAAAACGAGGTAAACTCCAAACCCACGACGCCGCCGCCGATGACGGCGATTTCGCGTGCGGGAGTGATTTTTTTTGTCAATTTGTCGGAGGAAAACGCGTGCTCTATACCGTCTATCGGCGGTGTCGCGCATACGCTTCCCGACGCGATTACGACGTATTCCGATCGGTAGGTTTCTCCCGCCGCAAGGATAAAATACGGGCTTATCTCTCCCGTCCCGCCGCCGACGGACTTTTTCTTTTCGCTATCCGCAATATTCGCGTTCGGCGCGATAAATTCCGCATGCGCCTTGATTATTACGATCTTAGACGACGCGAGATATTTCGTCAAATTTTCGTGCAGCTTCGCGACCCGCGAATTTTTGATTTCGTCGGCTTTTTCGAGATCGAACGCAAGCTCCGAATAGGAAATATACCCGCCGTTCTCCCTTGCCTCCGCGTAGCGCTTCGCCATAGAAAGCAACGCCTTTGTCGGAATACAGCCCTTGTTTAAACAAGTACCGCCGACCTCCTCGCCCTCAAAAAGCACGACGCTTTTCCCGCCCGTGACCGCCCTAAGCGCGGCGGTATAACCGCCGGGTCCGCCGCCTATCACCGCAATATCGAATGTTTGCATAAATGATCCCTCTTGTTTTTTAAAGCGAATAGCTTTTTTATCGAATAAATCTCTACAGCGAATAGCCTTTCTTTAGCGCGGTCTTATTCACCTCTAACAATTTCGGCTTCACCGACTGTTCGAGAGCCTTTTCGAGATCGGCGCAAGCTATTCCCGCGATACGCGCAAAACAGCCCAAAATCACGGTGTTTACCGTCCTTGCGTTTCCGATTTCGTTTGCCGCGGCGAGCGCGTCTACCGTAATCGCTCCGCATTCCTCTCTAAGGTGTTTCGCCAAATCTTTCGGGTATTCCGCCGCGCCCGTGATCACGGGCATAGGTAAAATCTCTTGCGTGTTTACGACCATAATACCGCCCTTTTTTAAGAAATGACGGTAGCGGTAGCCCTCCAAAACCTCAAAGGCAAGTACCGCGTCCGCGTCGCCCTCCGCTATGACGGGCGAGTATACCTTGTCAGCCATTTTGACATGGGTTACGACGCTGCCGCCGCGCTGCGCCATGCCGTGTACCTCGTTTAACTTGACCTCAAGCCCCAAAATCGGGGCAAGGTTTCCCAATATTCGGCTTGCAAGCAAAGTCCCTTGACCGCCTACGCCTACTATCAAAATATTCATAAATCATTCCCCCTTGATTGCGCCGAACGCGCACAATTTCTCGCACAGTCCGCAGCCGACGCACATTTCGGCTTTTATCTCGATACGGTTATCTATAGATTGTATCGCGGGACAGCCTATTTTTAAGCACGCTTTACATTTTTTACAAGCCTCGGTGATACGGTACGGCTTGCGGCTCGTTTTGAGGATCAGTTCGCAAGGCTTGCGCGCAATGATGACCGAAACTCCCGCTCTCGCGGTTTCCTCTTTTACCGCCTTTTCGATACCCGCGAGGTCGTCGGCGGCGACCGTGACGACGCTCGTTACGCCGCACGCCTTACAAAGGGTTTCGAGATCGAGCTTTACGGTTTCCTCTTCCTTTATAGTTTTGCCCGTCGCGGGGTGATTTTGGTGTCCCGTCATGCCCGTCGTGCTGTTGTCTAAGATGAGTACGGTCGTGTTTCCCTTGTTGTAGACGCAATCGATCAAGCCCGTTATCCCGCTGTGAATAAAGGTCGAGTCGCCTATGACCGCCACGGTATTTTTTTTATCGGGCAGTGCTTTTGAAAAGCCGTGCGCCATACCTATTCCCGCGCCCATACATACCACCGTATCCACCGCGGAGAGCGGCGCAAGCGCGCCCAACGTATAACAACCTATGTCGCCGCAAACCGTCATTTTGAGCTTACTCAACACATAAAAAACCCCTCTGTGAGGACACCCCGCGCAGAGTACGGGCGGTCTGCCGGGAAGCGCGTTATCGGGCGCAACGGCTTTGACACCGAGCAAAGCCTCCTTTATTATATTGACGGAGAGTTCGCCTTGCCTTGAAAAAAGCTCTTTTCCTCTGCACTCTATACCGTTGATTTTCAGCTGTTCTTCAAAAAACGGTTCAAGCTCCTCTATGACGATCAGATTCTCCACGTTTTTTGCAAATTCGCGAATGCGTTCGATCGGCAGAGGATACGCCATACCGAGCTTAAAAACGGACGCGTTCGGCAAAGCCTCTTTGACGTATTGATAGACTATTCCTGAGCATAGAATACCCGTCTTTCGGTCGTTGTATGTAATACTGTTTAGCTTAGAATAGTCAATCTCTTTTTGTACCCCGCCCCCGTCGCAAGCCTTTTGCAAATCGTTCATGCGCTTTTCGACGACGATATGCCGATTTTTCGCGTTTGCGGGCATCATGACGTACTTTGCGGGATTTTTGACGTACGGAATAACCGCCCTCTCTACCCTTTCGCCTATCTCCGTGACGCTCTGTCCGTGAGCCAAACGGGTCGTCGTCCTAAGTATCACGGGCGTATCGTAGCTCTCCGATATCTCAAACGCAAGCCTCACATACTCCTTTGCCTCCGCGCTGTTCGACGGTTCGAGGACGGGGAGGTGCGCCGCACGCGCTATATAACGGGTGTCTTGCTCGTTTTGCGAGGAAAACATACCGGGGTCGTCCGCGACGA
This sequence comes from Clostridiales bacterium, assembly GCA_031289865.1. Classification (GTDB taxonomy): domain Bacteria; phylum Bacillota; class Clostridia; order Christensenellales; family JAISNN01; genus JAISNN01. Next base: position 4,500 of record JAITOQ010000005.1, on the reverse strand, counting down.
CGACCAAAAGCCCGCCGCCTACCCCCGTATATGACGCGGTAAACAGCGGATCCGCCGCGACGTTCAGTCCGACGTGTTTCATGCACACCATAGCGCGGACTCCCGCGACCGACGCTCCCAAAGCCGCCTCAAACGCGACCTTTTCGTTCGGCGACCATTCGGAATAGATCTCTCCGTAACCCGAAATAATCTCCGTAATCTCCGTACTCGGAGTCCCCGGATATGCGGTCGCAACCCTCACTCCCGCCTCATACGCGCCCCGCGCAATAGCGGCGTTTCCCAATAACAATTCTTTCATTTCTATCCTCTTTTTCTTTTTATTAGTCGGTGTCATCTGTATGGACGGTGCCCCCATCGTTTAGTCGGTGTCATCTGTAGGGGACGATGCCCTCATCGTCCCGCAAAAAGTAGGTTCCGTTACGTTAAATAAATCGGATACGGGACGATGAGGGCATCGTCCCCTACAAGAGAACACACCACTTTTTAAAATCCTCAACTTTCAACTCTCAACTTTCAACTTCTAAGATCCGTTACCCTTTTCGCCTTTCCCTCATACCTTTTCAGACTGAGCGGTTCGACCAATTTTACGACGGTATCTATCTGCAGCACCGTCTTTAGATTGTGTCGGATTTTTGCGCGGAGGGCGTCTAAGTCCTTATAGTTTTCTAATAGCGACGCGTCCTTCAGCTCGACGAGAACCTCCAATATATCCATAAAGTTCTCGCGTTTGACGATTATTTCGTACTGACCGCCGATTTCGGGCATTCCCATGAGGACACTCTCGATTTGCGACGGAAAGATATTTACTCCGCGTATTTTGAGCATATCGTCGGAGCGTCCCTTTATCCTATCCATTCTGACCGTCGTCCGTCCGCAAGCGCACGGTTCGTAAAACAGCCTCGTAATGTCCTTTGTCCTATACCTAAGTATCGGCATACCCTCCTTTGTGAGGGTCGTGAGTACAAGCTCGCCGAACCCGTCCGTGAGGATTTCGCCCGTGTTTTCGTCTATGATTTCGGGATAAAAATGATCCTCGTTGATATGCATTCCCGTATCAAACAGACAATCGCCCGAAACCCCCGGTCCGATAATCTCCGACAATCCGTAATTGTTCGTCGCCTTTAGTCCAAGCTTATCCTCGATCTGTTTCATGATTTCGGGAGTACTCGCCTCCGACCCGAACAACCCCGTCTTTAGCTTAAAATCGCTCTTAGCGTACCCCAATTTTTCCGCAAGCTCGCCGAGATACAAGGCGTACGACGGCGTACTGACGAGTGCGGTCGCTCCGAAGTCTTTCATGAGCATAAGCTGCCGTTCGGAATTTCCGCTCGACGCGGGTATGACAGCCGCGCCCAACCGCTCCAAACCGTAATGCAAGCCGAACCCGCCCGTAAACAACCCGTACCCGAAACAAATCTGTACGACGTCTTTTTCGGAACACCCCGCCGCGACTACAAGCCGCGCTATACATTCCGACCACATATCGAGGTCGTTTTTTGTATACACGACGACGGTCGGTTTTCCGCTCGTCCCGCTCGACGCATGAATCCTCACGACCTTGTCCATCGATACCGCGCTAAGCCCGTACGGATAGTTGTCGCGGAGGTCGCTCTTGACGGTAAAGGGTATCCTTTGAATATCCTTCAGCGTCTTGATATCAGACGGCTTCAGCCCTATCTCGTCAAACTTTTTCCGATAAAACTCCACCTTGTTGTACGCGTAACGAACGATTTTTTTTAAGCGTTCAAGCTGTAATTCACCCATCTCGCGTCTTGTCATGGTTTCGGCTAATTTGTTGTAAATCATAAATCCCCTTTTTTTAGGTAATAAGTAATAGGTAATAGGTAATAAGTAAGGTGTCGCTGCGCTCCGAGTAATAAGTAGGTGTCATTAGGTAATAAGTAAGGTGCCGCTGCGCTCCGAGTAATAAATAGGTGTCATTAGGTAATAAGTAAGGTGTCCGCTGCGCTCCGAGTAATAAGTAAGTGTCATTCTGAGCATAGCGAAGAATCTCAAACGATTTCTCCGAACTTACACCTCTAATTATCCTCACTTATTACCTATTACCTATTACTTATTACTTAAAAACTCCTCGCTTGTCACCTATTACTTGTTACTTATTTTTATAATAGTTTATCAAGCACCCCTTAAGTACAATCTCTCTCTCGTCCGCGGTCAGCGGATCTATCCTCAAAAGAATCTCGCGCCCCTTTCCCTCTCTCACCGATTGCGCTTTAAACTCCGTCGCGCCGCTTTCTACCGCCGTACGGATTCCCGAAAGAATGAGAATATCGTCCGTCTTAAAGTCGTCGCCGTCGGACAAAAGCGGAAGCATTCCCCAATTGACAAGGTTACTCCTATACCGTTTTGTCGCATAAGCGTTTGCGATATTTGCCGCGCCGCCCAAAACTCTTTGACATGAGGCGGCTTGCTCTCTCGCGCTCCCGTCACCGGGTTTTTTGGCAAAAACCACGCTCCCCAATCCTATACTATCCGCTTTTTCGGCTCTGTACGGCACGTCGGCGGCTTTAAACTCTTTTTCGCTCTCTTTGTCACCGGCATATTTTTCCGTACTGTACGGTATGCCCGCGACCTTAAACGCTCTTTGATACTCCTCCGCAAAAACGCCGTTCCTCAAAGCTTCCGCGTCTACCGCGACCGCCTTTGCGCGTCCGACATACGCGGGGTCTTTGCGGGAGAGCGTAAAGCTCGCCAGCTTCATAGGGTTCGAGCGGTAAGAGGAAGTCTCTCCCGACGGTATCAATTCGTCCGTAGTCGTCACTGGATCGAGTATCACCGACGCGACCTTTAGGACGAGGGTTTCCGGGAGCGGATACTGTTTGGGCCAATCGGCTATATTCGGGCCGTATACGAGGGGCGAATTTTCTTCGGCTTTTTCATAGCCGTTGTAGACGCGGCTCTTATATATCCCGTCGTCAAATTCAAATTTTTTGATTTTGCCGTCGTATTCGATTTCCGTAGCGGAGGTCAAAATACCGCCGTTTACCGCCGTCGCTGCAATGCTCCGTGCGTCCATAAGCGCGACCGACGAGAGCTGTCCGTCCGACGGACGGCTGCCCTCTCGGCTCTCAAAATTTCTCGTCGTATGACGGATACTGAGCGCGTTGTTATTCGGTACGTCGCCCGCCCCGAAGCACGGTCCGCAAAAAGCGGTTTTTATGACCGCGCCCGCCCCGATCAAGTCCGTGAGCGCGCCTTTTTTGAGGAGATCGAGGTAGACGGGTTGGCTCGACGGATAGACCGAAAGAGTAAACTCCCCGTTTCCTATCGATTTTCCCTTTAGGATATTCGATGCGGTATAGATATTGTCGTAGGTACCGCCCGCGCACCCCGCGATTATCCCTTGCTGTACCCTTAGATTTTTTCCTTCTATCTTGTCCCTAAGGGATAGCTTCGGGGCTTTTGCGCCCAACAGCTTGTTTCCATCCTCCTCCGTATACGCCAAAATATCTCCGAGATTTTCCTTTAGCTCGCGTATCGGGTAGGCGTTTTTAGGGTGGAAAGGAAGGGCTATCATCGGCTCGATTTTGTCTAATTCGATCTCGATTGCTCCGTCGTAGTACGCTCCGTCTTTCGGCGCGAGGAGTTTAAAATCCCCCTCCCGTCCGTGGGTTTTAAAGTAGTCCCTTGTCTTTTCGTCCGTCGTCCAAATACTCGATAGGCATGTGGTTTCCGTGGTCATCACGTCGATTCCGTTTCGGTACTCTATGTCGAGATTTTTTATGCCGCCGCCGACGAATTCCATGACCTTGTTGTTGACAAATTTGTTGTCGTATGTCGCACGGATAAGAGCGAGAGCGACGTCTTGAGGTCCGACCCCTTTTTGAGGCGTACCCTTTAGGACGACCGCAATCACGTTCGGGTATTTGACGTCGTAGGTCTTACGGAGAATTTGCTTGACAAGTTCGGGCCCGCCCTCGCCGACCGCTATCGTACCGAGTGCGCCGTAACGCGTATGGCTGTCGCTACCGAGTATCATCGCGCCGCATTTCGCCATGTTTTCACGCATATATGTATGAATAACCGCAAGATGAGCGGGGACGAAAATCCCGCCGTACTTTTTTGCTGCCGAAAGCCCGAATACATGATCGTCCTCGTTGATCGTCCCCCCCACCGAGCAAAGGCTATTGTGGCAGTTTGTGAGGACGTACGGGACGGGAAAGCGCGTAAGCCCGCTCGCCTTTGCGGTCTGCACTATCCCTACATATGTGATATCGTGCGACGCAAGACTGTCAAACTTGAGCCTAAGCGCGGTATCCGCGCTCAAAATCGGTTTGTCGTTGTGAGCGGAGAGTACGGAGTACGCCATCGTACCCGTAAACGCGCTCTTGTCCGCGCCGTTCGTACTCTGTTCAATTTTTCCGTCCTTAAACAGAACGGCGTTTGAATGTAACGTTATCATATTTTTCTCCGAATTTTGTCTGAAAAAGTCTGTCTATTATTTTAATATAAAAGAACGGGGTTTGTCAATGGTTTTTT
>JAITOQ010000222.1 GCA_031289865.1 Clostridiales bacterium | reverse complement strand
TTTTGGTTGCGGCAATAACTTTATTTTTTTGCATTCCTAATTTTTATCTTGATATAAAATTTGAAAATGTGATAAAAGCGCATTCCGCATTTTTTGAAAACAGCTTAAACTCTTTAATTCCGAGCATAGAGCTACATGACGTTATGTATAAACATATGGCGGAAAATACATCGGGCAAAACGCCGAAGCTTGCATTTATCGGTTTTGACGGGCATACGGCGGAGGCCGTTGCCGTGCAAGAAAACGACATAGCGTCACCGTTTTATCAAATAAAGCAAAACGGCGGCGGGATCTATTTATCTCGCACGGGCGGCGCTCGTTTCGGCGAGCAATCTACGGTGACCGGTCCGGGTTGGACGTCGCTTTTTACCGGAACATGGGCAAAGACAAACGGCGTAAAAAACAATGAAGCTACATTAAAGCCGGAGGTGCGAACAATAATTTTTACATTAAATGCGTTGGGTATTTCGGCACAATTTTTTTATTCATGGCAGCCGCACGGCGACATTATTTATAAAAACGAGCGCGAAGCTTATCCGACGGCATTTGTTTGCGCATATAATGATGCCGGAACGGTAAAGGAAGTTATAAATGCCGTCAATTGCAATGTTGACGCTGTATTTTGCGTGTTAGAGCATACCGACGAAGCGGGTCACGGTTACGGGTATTATTTAGATAAACCGGAATATGTTCAGGCGGTTGAAAGCTGTAAAACCGATGCTAACGCTATAATTAACAATATAGAAAACAGATCGACTTACGATAGCGAGGATTGGTTGATTATATTAACAAGCGATCATGGCGGGATATTCAAGAAACACGGCGGAAACACCGCGCGTGAAAGTATGGTGTTTATTGCCGCCGACAAAAAGATATTTTAAGTTGTTGTTGGTGGAGCGCATCTCCCCAAATACGAACCATATTACGATTCTGCCGTATAGGTTTGTGCTGATGGTGGGCTTTGAGGTGTAGCCCCACCGTTAGTGTGAATGCAGATTCCGTTTTTGTTGTCGTACAAATAGTCAGAAATCAGTCGGGTAAGCGATATGTTCTGTTGCGATTGCTGCCTTCGGCAACAAGCTCACCCGAAGTGACCAATTCGAGCAACAACTTGCGCACTCGCTGTTCGCCGACATTTAAAATTGCTTGCAAATCCGCGCTTTTTACTGTTCGATATTCCTTTGCGTATCTTAGAATTGAGGATTTTTGCGCATCCGTTTTACTCCCATTGTGTTTATCGCTACTTTTTACCGCTACTTTTTTACCGCTACTTTTTACCGCTACTTTTTTGAGCGGCAATAAAAGCGCGGTTCGTTCAATATGGTCTAACCTCTCTCGAATTTCAGGCGTTTCCCACTTCTGCTCTTTCCAAACATGGTAAATATTTGGCACTCCGCTCCCGGCGCGTTCGCCGATATCAAGCAGATTAAACATTTTCATCAGAACCGAATTCCTTGGATTTGAATATCCGCCGCTTATTGCTTCCTCGATTCGTATCCTCAATCCGCCTGGATTTTCCAACGTCATTTTGTCCGCATGACTTTTGATAACTACGCCGCCTTCGCCATAATAATCGGCATTAACCAAACAATTGGCAAGAGCCTCCCGCAGAGCTTTATGCACAGGCGTGTCATCAACCCGATATAAGCCTTCGATTTTGAACGGAATTTTGATGCTAGGGTTCTGAACGAGCTTGTTATACGCCTTATAATAAAACTCAAACAAGTTTCCGCTCCACTCCCCTGATGTTGACGTTATGCGGTCAGTCCAACGCAATCCCGCATCATAATGCTCTTGATAGTCAAGAAAATAATGCGGGTATTCGCCAACGATTTCATGCTCAAAGCCGAACATTAAAAGCCCCGCCGCAGTCGGATGCAATTTTACGTCCGAGCCTCGCCGAACCGCTCCGAGTTTCAGCAAAAAATCATCGTTATCTAATGACAGCCAAACGTGGTTGGGGCGTGTGCTTTCCATAACATTGCGGTAGCCTCTGACCGTATCGTAATTAAATACGGAAAAAGGCATATTTTCAAGCGCAAGCATATCCTGTGTATCATTTCCGTTATCCCGTATCATTGCTTGAACGCTTTCTTTGGAACAGCGAAAATCACCCTCGCCGTTCCTGCGGAAGGCATTCCAAACATCGTTATTCAAATAAATCGGCTTATCAACGCGCTCGGCTCTCTGCACTTCAATAACTACTACGCGTTTGCCGTCATATTCGAAAATCCGAACGTGTTTGTCCTTCAAGATGTTTCTGCTCACCTTCTGCGCGTTGTTGATAGTGTTCCAAAAATCCGCTGTCACCTTTTCGGGATTGTCCAGCCCGACGATATTTAACGACTTATCGGGCAATTCTTCCACGCCAAGCAGAATCACGCCGCCGTTGGTATTGGCAAACGCCGAATAGGTATCCCACACGCTCTGCGGCAGACCGCCAACCGCCTTCTTTGCCTCAAGGCGGTTATTTTCCCTGTATTCAGTTATTCGAGTAAAATCTACCATTTTCGTTACACCTCCGAATGACGCTTATCTATAATTGTATTCAAAAACAACTCGTTCAAACCATTCCAATCAGATTTGTTCTCTTGCGGCAATGCGTCGATGGTTACTTTCAATTGCGCGAGCGTTTCCTCTATGTACATATTCAGAGCGTCAATCCGTTTCCCCTCGCCCATCTCGGGCGCGGCGGACTTTTGCACTAACAACCGCTCTATAATCGGGCGCATTGCGGGTTCAAGCTCCGCTTCCACTAACTCTGCAAACGGCATAGGCGGAGGACAATTCTTGCCTAATATCCACTTGCAAGCCAAAATAGGACGGACGACGTAAAAATACTTTTTCAGCTTCACCATATCGCCCTTCAAATACTCGCGGTAATTCCCTATTGCGGTGCTGAGATAGTGATAAAGCCCCGATTTCGCAAGGAAATAGTTATTGATTTCTTTTTGAATCTCCGCCCACTCGTCCGTCGTTTTATATACAATCGGCGAATTGCTCCACTCAAACAGCGTCGGATTGGATGTGTGCAACAAGCGCAAAGCCTTCTGTAAATCCCAACCGTTTATATCCAAAACCTCGTCTAACTGCCATTCGATTACGTTGCGGGTTTTCTCTAACTTTAAGTAATGCCTAATATCACGCACATAGATAAACCGCACATCATAGTCGCTGTCAGGAGACGCGAAGCCCCAAGCGCGGCTTCCCGATTCCACGGTGTGGAGGATGCGTATTTGTTCGCACCGTTCTATTTCAGACAATTCTAGCATTATTCGCTCACGCATTTGATTCGCCCTCCGTTATGTCCTTAAAGCCGCCGCCGAAAACCACCCGTGCGCCTCAATGAAAGCGATAAACATATCCGCGAACGCATTGCTTGTAATAAGCGGGTGGACTTCCGCCACGCCGTTTACTTCCACGAGATGGCGGTTTGGTGTGGAGTCGGCATACGGCAGAACGTCCATAATGCGGTCGGCGGTTTCCGAATACTTCTTTATTCGCTCCTTGTCCACTTCCGTCGCGTTGGAAATGCGCGTCAAATTCATATTATCCGCAAGGTCGGCGAGTTTTACGCGAGAGGCGGTTTCGTTTCCCATTACGCGACCGATAAAATCTTCATATGGCTCGCCAACGCGTCGGTAAGACAGACAAGCGCGGTTAAAATCTCATTGCCGAATCCCTCGCATCTTAAGTCGTCAAGGGTTATTTCGGTATCCTCAATAATATCATGCCGGAAAATATTTCCGGTTCGCCTATGGGGCGGTTGGTGGAGATGAGCCTGTCAAATCCGAACTATTTTTGTCATCTGACATATTGTATCTTATATTTGCGGTATTGTCAAATACCGTAACTGCCGTATTGCAAAAACCTTGACCGTCGAATACGTCTATTTCTTTAAACTCGTCGAAATTCGCTAATTCGTTCAAAGAAATTGATTTCGTGCCGTCTTTGTAGTTAAAGGTTAGAGTAAGTTTATCGTCATAGAGATAAACGGTGTTTACGAAGCCGTCGATTAGGCGTTTTCGGCTGTCGAGGTCGGAAAGGTCGATGTCGCGGAAGCGGGTAATCCAGTACAGAATGTGTTCCCGCGTCAATTCCGGCTTTTGCAACTCCTCGCTCAATATCGCCGTTTGGATTTCGGCTTGCGCTTCCTCTAATTCCGTCAAACGCTGTTTCGTAGACGGCGTGAGAACGCCCTGCTGTATCGCGTTCAGCATATTCTGAATCCCGCCCTCGACGTCCTTTATCTTTGCTTTCAACTGCGGGAGTTTCGTGTTCTCTTGGGATACGAGGCTTAAAATTGCGTCGGCAATCTTGCCGATTACGCCGTCATCCATGACCACCACCATAGCTTGCTTGACTACGATTTCCTCAATCCATACTTTTTTGACGGGCTTCTTGCCGCAGGTCTTTTGCTTTTTCACGTTCGCGCATTTGTAGTAGTGGTGAACCTGCCCCGTTCTGCTCGTTCCGCTCTCGCCGACCATGAACGCGCCGCATTTCCCGCAACGGAGTTTTGTCGTTAATATATAATCGTCCTCCGCTTTGTGACGCGCGGGAGCTTTGGCGTTCTTGCGCAAGACTTCTTGAACGCGCTCGAACAACTCTTTCGGTACGATAGCGGGGAACGCATCCTCCCTCACGATGTCGCGGAATTGGTACTCCCCGATATACCGCCTGTTCTTTAACATATGGTGGATAACGTCGATCTTGATTCTGTTCCCCCGCGAGGAATGGACGCCGCGCCGCGTCAAGTCTTTGGCAAGGTCGTTCATTCGTTCCCCGTCCGCGTAACGGGTAAACACCTCCCGAACGATAGAAGCCCCCGCCTCGTCGATCTCGAATCGGCGGTCCTTGCCGATCGTGTAGCCTATGGGAAGCGCGCCGCCGTTGATCTTGCCTTTCAAGGCGTTTTCGGTCAAGCCGCGCCCGATTTTTTCCGATAATTCCACCGAATAATATTCCGCATACCCCTCCAAAACCGCCTCTAAAATAATGCCCTCCGATCCCTCGGAGATTTGTTCCTTTGCCGAGATCACTCGTACCCCGTTCTTTTTCAAGGTCATTTTATAGTGCGCGGAATCATAACGATTTCGGGCAAACCTATCCAGCTTCCAAACGATCACGACGTCGAATAATTTCTTGTAGCTGTCTTTGACCATGCGCTGAAATTCGGGGCGGTGGTCGGTCTTGGCGGTCAGGGCGCGGTCTATGTAGGAGCCGAACACGGTAATCCCGTTCCGCTCGGCAAATTCCTTGCATTCCCGCAACTGCCCCTCGATCGATTCCTCGCGTTGGCTGTCGGAGGAATATCGGGCGTAAATCACGGCGTTCAGCTTTTCCGTTTTCTCTTTCATCGGTTATTCCTCCCTGACGGGCGCGACGCCCGAGGATTTTTCTTCCAACAGTTTCAGCATGGTTTCTTTCAATCTTGCGTTGACGGGGGAATTGGAGTCGAAACACATCTCGACGAACGCCGCCAATTCCTCGTTTTTCTCGGCTATTTTGGGCTTGCAGTCGAAAAGCCGCCCTCTCGGATTGTCCGTTCTGCCGAAAATGTAATCCAAAGACACGTCGAAGTAATCCGCATACCATAACAACGTTTCAAGGGACGGACAGACCACGCCGTTCTCGTACCTATTCACGGCGGGTTGGGCGATCTTGCCGTTGACAAGGGCTAATCTGTATTGGGAAAGTTTCACGCTTTCCCGCAACGAGCGTAATTGTCTGCCTACAATATTTTCTGCCATACTCATCTACCTCCAACGAGTATTATATATTAGTTGGAGATATTTGTCAATGCTTTTATGATATGATTTTATCGTGTCAATTGTGAAATGAAATTCGATCAAAGCATTACCTTAATAATACAAATGATCATCACATTCAATATTACTTTTATTCTTAACAAATTCAAATCTACCTAACAATTTGCTTTGTTTTTTAATTCTAAACCCTATTGGCAAAAGCACTTTTCCCGTAATCCCGTTCTCAAAATATCCGTTCCAGAAAAACTGTATTCGCTTCAAATTGAACTCTTTATCTATAAGCCAAGTTTCATAAATGTCAACACACTCCGGTATGCTTTCGCCATGTGTCGAGCCTAATCTTGTTAAATGTCCATATAAACCACTACTACCATTATGGCACATAAGCATATCGCCATTGTTGCCGACAAAATCCGGGATAATTTCCATTGCGCGCCACGAAACGAGCATTCTTTTGAATACATCGACCGAGCCGCACGGATTGTCGGCACTATAACCGATTCCTTCTCTTATGTCTTCAATTTTCAATCTATCGTCAAGTTTTGAAAACATATACTTGATAAAATCGCAATATGGCGTACTCATTGCCACCATCTCGGTTTTTAACCCCTGCATCAAATAATAACAGGACTTTATCGGCTCGTTCTTATAAGCATAAATTGTGCCGATCAATACGCTTAAACTTCCGATTGCGTTGAGCCAACCCATATATAGACTGTCTTCGCGGTTATTATCGCCGCGAGGTTTTTGCGCAGGCAAATAATCAAGACCATTCAACGCTATATCAAGGGCCGCGTCAAGGTCTTTAACTTCGCCATGGCAGCCAAACATTTTCATAAAAAGCAACATGACGGATTCATTAACCGGAAGTTGTTCTTCTTTCCCGCCGTGCAATTTAGCATATAGCCGTTTGTATTCGGTCGGCGTGTGCCATATGTCCGGGCTAAAACCAGTTTGGACTTCCTGCATCTTGGCAAATATTTCTTCATCCATTTTGAAGCCCATTTGACCGATATACATCTTATCCCCGCAAGCGGTTTTCTTTTCGATCAGCTTTGCAAGTTCTTCATTGTTTGTCTTAAATAAATCCAAGCATTCTTGCATTTCCGGACTTGGCTTACCGCCGTTGGCTCGTAGTTCTGCCTCAACCGGATCGAGTCTACTTTTTAGATCGTCAAACAATCTTTGTTCCGCATCTGTCATTGTTATCTCCTTTTTTTGTTCGGTATACGAACAATAATGGTATTAACTATTCTGCATAATTTTGTTCTTTCGTCTTATGTCTTATTATTCTATTAACCATTATTATCGACTCCTCTTGTACGATCCGACAGCCATTGCTTGTAGATTTCAATGACCTTTGCAATACCAATTATCGTGTCTTTTGTAACTTTTTCTTCACTATAATTGTGAAACGCTTCAAAATAATGTAATTCTAAATCCTTATCAGGAAAATTGCTTATAGTTCGTTCGCAATATTGAATGAAGTCCTCTTTTTCATCGGCGGTATTAAATACGCAAAAATAATGCGAATCCTCAACAGAACTTCTGCTCCCTCCAACTGCAATTAACCGTTTTTGAGACAGATCTCTATTCGGATAACATCTATTGTACTCCGAATAGTTAAATATTTTTAGTAATTTCCCCTCAAATTCGTTAAGGATATAATAATAAAACCATTCTTTCATATTTATCAAACCAATCCTAAATTGCGGGAGGGCTATGCGCATTTCGTCAAACGTATAGACGTGGGATTCCCACAAAATCGTTTGGTGATACAGTAAGCGAAATTTTCCGAAAAAACATTTCGGATTTGTGTAAAAATATGAAATGGGCTCATCGTTTGCATTCAGTTCCTCATATTCAAATCTAAACTCCGGAAAGATTTTATGATACCCATAATGTTTGTCCATTAAATTGCATTCCCAATTCTTATAGTCGCTCAATAAAATACTTAATCGTTCAAGGGCAGGTTTTTCTATCCCAAATCTCTTTCTCCATAAATATTCTTGCTTGTCTAAATCAGCAGTTTTGTCTTTGGGTGTATTTGTATCCTGTATTCTGGTGTAAATATGCCCACCTTTTACGCATTGGAATTTTTCCGCCAAAACGAACGGCGTGTTATTGCTTTTTTTTATAACAATGACGTCAATAGCAACCCCGTTGATCGTTAGGTTATCCACAAAAACGGTCGGCCGTATCCCACCCAAGAATTTTTTGTCGCGTAAAAAAGTTACTATATCATCTGTGTTTTTTCGTTCGGCTTGATCAGTTACATTAACCAACGAAAAATCATTCATTTCGTCAACGCCGATAATAATGTAAGCGTCCTTATCCGCCAGATTATTCGCCATGCAAATAATATCGTGAAGTAAATCTGCTTTCACATCTTCATGATACCATTCGCGCTTAAAATCCCAATAATCACCTTCTTGTTTAAGGTTAATTAAGGTAAGCATATTTTCTTCAATTTTCATAATTATCCCTCATAGCGTATTGTGCCGAAACGGTACTAATATCGTTCTCATAACCATACAAGCCGCTTGACAGATTCGAAGTGGGAATTACCGTTTCACTTGCGCTATATTTATTCATTTTTGTCAACAGAATATTGCGAGTATATGTACGCAAAAGACTTTCACTCAGTTGGCTGTTCCACTGCATTATTCTCACAATTTAGAGTTTTTATTTTTCTACACGACTTTCGTTATTTTATCGAATATTTCTTGTCGTAGCTTTTCATATCTATTGGCTATTTCAGTTAGTGTGTTTGTCAGCTGCGTCTGTGTCTGGTTATACAAGTTAAGATTCGTATCGTAATTTTGTTTGTTTGACCACTGCGTTTCCAAAACTTGTTCCTGATTGGATATTTGCCGATATTCTTCGTCATATTCTCGTTCGTATTGCGCCTTTAAAGTTTCTTTCTGTCCTGAGATAATATTGGATGCACCCAGAGCAGTTAGTTTCTTTTGATAGTTGACAACGGCAGTAAGTTTTTGCTGGTTATAATTGTACTGTTCATTTTGATATTGTGCCATTGTGCCTTGATACCTGTCTGTTTTTTCATAAAGGCGATATTTTTGTTCGTACCCGGACATTTTTGCCGTCATTTCCGCCATACTATTCCTCTCTTCGAGCGATTGTTTGTAATTCAATACAAGAATGTCGATCCTGTAAATGGCTTTCTGCTTTTCCCGATCAATGCCGCTTTGATCCGCTTGCATTGAAAGCGTTCCCAACAAATTGTCTAACTCGGCGTCAAGGTCGGGAAGAGACAGCGTAGCCAAGTCGTTCTTTTTAGTATCGGCATATTGAACGACTTCGTTATAAGCATCCAGTTGAGGTTGGGACAGACTTGCAATTTTTCGTTTTTGCCCGTCGCAACCAATTGAAAAAATGGAAGTTGCAACGACAATAATCATTACTATCGCAGTAAAAAATATTTTTTTGACATCCTGCATTTTCATATTTTGTTCGTTCCTTTTTAATAACATAAGGTTCCACTTACGGACGAAGCCTCGCCCGCATAATAACTCGCGTTCGACGGGATGGAATATATAGTCTTCGTATCCGATGTTTTATAGCCCGACGACCTATAAAGCGTTATAGAAAATGTTTCCGTTTTGACGGCTAAACTTGAATACGCGCTCGTATAGAAACCGACTTTAAAGGTTACGCTTATGCTCGATGACGAATTCGAGTTTGACGCATAACTGCTGTTTTTTGGCTGAATGGAATAACTGTAAGTAGCCGTCGTGCCGGAATTGCTGCAAGAGTCGGTTAGCGTAAAATAGGTTTCAAAATTTGAAGCGGTAAGCGTGATTTTCGTATAATCAGGTTCGTCCTCAATCCATTTCGCGTAAAGCGTAGTATTAGATGACAAATTCCATGCTCTTGCGCTACTCATAGACGCGGTATAATATTGCGTACCGCTGCCGTTAGTAGAAGCATAGTAGCCGCCGAATGTATAGCCGCTTTTAGACGGTGCGGTTGCCGAAGGCATAGCCGAGCCGTTTTTGACGGTAACGCTGCTTGTGCCGCCCGAACCGCCTTGCTTATTTAACGTAACAGTATATGAAGTTGACACGGAACCATTGTTGACAGGCGTATAGGTGCTTGAATTATTCCTCGTTGCAACCGCGATCGGAATTACCGTTGACAATATTAAAATTATCGGGATTATAACGATTGCGGCGATCGCTTTATTATTGCCCTTGATTTTCTTGCCCGCGCCGCAAAGAATCGCCATTGTTACCGCAACGATTAAAAATGCAACGCCCAAAGCGGGAACGCCCGTGGCGAATCCGATTATCATAACGATTAGAGCAAAAACCACCGCAACACCAAAAGCGGGGATTGTTTTTTTGCCGTTTGCAAACGTAGACCACGAAATCTTTTTCCCGTTAGAACCGCTCGGCCTCGTTTTGCCATACGGATCAGCTTGCGCAAGCAAGGTGGAAAACGTGTTTCGTAGTTGCAAAATAGCTTTTTTATCCTCTTTCAGCTGCTCCGCCGTTAACTCTATCTCGGCAAAAACACCTTGTAAAATATCTATGAGTTTTAGAATTATATCGGTAAACGCAATGCTGTCGGCAAGCTTTTGGGGCAGTTGTGTTCGAACTTGTAACCTTCCGAAATAGTCGCTTTGGTTAAGCTTCCCAAGCAACTGATTAAGCGATTCTTGCGATCTGTTGCACAATACAATAACCCTGTTTCGTATATCGTGTACGAAATCGGAACTTTCCTCGTGCTGGCCGCCCCTGCGTTGAATATTTACTTGCAAAGGCTGCGCCAAAGTATCCCAATCCGCCAATACAAAATAAAATACGGATACTTTCTTTCCGAGTTCGTCAGGCAAAGAGCCGCCGTTGTTAAATAAATTGCACAATCTCTCTATTTCGGCGAATGTATCGGCGCACGCCTTTTCTTTTGCTTGGAGCGAATCCTTTATTTTTAATTCGTAATGAGCAAGCAACTCATCAACGAAAAAACTTTGAAAATCCGGCATTTTGACAAGCGCGTTAAAAATAGCGATCAGCGAATATTCTTTAATATTATCACAGAATGTCGTTATAGCTTCAATGCTGTCATTTCTTAGTTCGCTTATTGCCGAACTGATTGCGGTGATATCTTCAAGGATAGGGAAACCGCTAATTCCTCGATTCTCATTGACGACATCTAAAAGACCGTCAAAATCGTCCTCGAACCAAGACCCGAAATCAACAATTGTCGAACAAATATCGTCAACGGACGTTTCTGGTACTTGCTTGAAAAACTCATCAAAATCCTCAAACATATTATCCGACCACTGTATGATTTCGTGTTTGATTCTCTTCTTGGGATTTGTCAGTTCGGTATACGCCTCGGAACTTTCCTTGTCGTCGTCCAAAAGGAGCTGTTTTTCTTCCAACAGTTCTTTTAGCCTTTCGCCGTCGTCGGTCGGCTCCGCCCCTAATATTTTAAAGGCATTTTTCATAGAATCCCAATCTCCCCCTTTCCTTTTCTTTCGGCATAGTATCAACCGCCTGCAATAAAGAGGCGTTCGATATGTTGTCGTCGCCTTTCTTTCCGCTTATCAGTCCCGCTTCCTTTACGATAAACGCGACGTCGGCAAGCGTCTTGCCGATTAACTTATCGGCAAGCTCATCGAGATTCACATCGCCCGATAGCGAAATATTTTTTACTAAATTTTGAAGCAGAGCAAATATCTCCTCCTTGCTCGGCAATCCCACTTCGACATGGTGGTCGAACCGTCCGCGCCTTAATACGGCGGGATCAATTTTGTCATACATATTTGTCATCGCTATAATTAACACCTTGTTTTGTTGGGCTTGTTGAATTTGCCTTAAAAACTCGGCGACTTCTTCCAAGTGCGATGAATTTGCATTGATAGAATCCCTGTGGGAGAGGTAGCTTTCCATTTCGTCAATCACAACCACCGACGGCGCGTTCTGTATTGCGTTTTCAAATACGGCTGAAATTTTCTTGCTCGTATCGTGGATATACGGCGATGCGATTGTCGCCGAGTTGATCTCAAACTTGGGGATATCTAAAAACTCAACCAACCGATCGACGGCGTACGTTTTTCCGCAACCGGGAGGGCCGTACAAAATAACCGACGAGGGAAAGTCAACCCCGAGTTTTTTATAACGCTCCGGCTCGTTCAAAATGTTTACAATGTGTTCGTTGAAAAACTTTTCTAACTCCGGTCGCCCGGCGAGAGTAAATTTAGTTAGTGATTTATCGCCGCCGCCTTTCTTTTCGGCGGATAATTCTTTGACCCGTTCGATTCCCGTTATTTGGGAAACTTCCTCGAAGACGTTTTCGTCCAACAGAAACGCCCCGATAGTACCGTCGCTGAAATGTCTGATTCTCCCGCCCGAGAAATAAGACCCGAGCAACGCGTCGTCCGATAAGGTCTCATTTGAATACGTCGGGACGATATAACCGTATTCTTCTATGTAAATTCCGTCGTACAACGACACATCGGTTACTTTTCGCATTTGCTTTAATACAAACGCAAAGGTAACGGCGGCATGACGGTTGCATAGCACGTTGCCGTACCTGACGATATCCAATTGGAATTGCTTTTCGGATGAAACCCAATAATAAGTTTTGCTTTCAAGCTCGACCGCCTTAAAGGGATCGGCATTGAAAAATAAATTGTCCGTCGCCCATCTGCCGTAGAGTTTAGGCGTGACAATTAAAACCGCGGCATTGTTTAAAGAACGATAGATTTCGTAATCCTCGTTTTCTATCAACAATGCTTTGATTTTAATGTTGCGCAGTCTATTGCCCTTGATTATCATCGGTTTCTCCTATTTGGTTATGCCGGAACCGTTCAGCATCTCGTCGAGCGGGGAGCCTTCTTTGCGAATCATAATCCCTACCAACCTTGAAACGACACTTTTTAATCCTTTTAAGTCGCCGTTTTGGAGACACTGATTCCCTTGATTAACAAGCTGCCTAAATAAAGCCGGATTTGTAAAGTCCTGAGGACTGCTCTGCAACTGCTGAAAAATAACGATGAATATCTCGTCGTTGTTGTTGAACAAGGCTTGCGCGACCGTTTTCTGCAATTCATTCAGCAATTTTTCCGCGGTGGGGTTGTTCGCGTCAATCGCCTTTTGGATCGATTCTTTTAAATTGTTTACTTGCTTTAATTGAGCGGGCGTAGCGTTTTTCGCAAGGGCTTCAAACTCTTCGATTTGACCGTTGAGTTCTTGTTGCCAAACGGCGGCTTTGTTTTCTTTCATGAATGAAGCGACAACCCGCTTGCTTTCTTGGGTTAGTTCAAACAAAGTCTGCAATTCCTCCGCGTCCAAAGTATCCTTTTCTAAATACGCTTTTAACTTATTCGCCGCTTCGTCTAATTTTTCGTCGAACAAATTACCGTTGATTTCCTCGACCTTGTCCAAAACTCCCTGCGCTTCGTCAAGAATTTTAGCGGAATCGTTTTCAAAATCTATTTGCCCGCTTAAACGGTTGTAGAAATTCTCGCCGTTCAAGGTAATACCGACGGACGGGACGGTGATTTTAATCTCGATGTTTCCGCTGTCGCTGAAAGTGTATTCGCATTCGATGATACTCCCAACCGGAATCATGCCGTATTCAAACGAATTTCCGTCAATTTTTATGTTGCC
>JAITOQ010000183.1 GCA_031289865.1 Clostridiales bacterium | reverse complement strand
CATCGATGCGCCAAGCGGTAGAATCCTTTTTCAGTTGGTTACAAGAAAAAACACATATCCAAAACGCATCAAAAGTGCGTTCAGCAAACGGCTTGCTTTCATTTATCCTTGCTCGCCTTGCTTCGGCTTTGTTGTTTTAACTTGCAATTCGCATTAATAAGTAATAGGTAATAGGTAATAGGTAATAAGTAAGGATAAAAATAGATGTGATTCGGAGAAATCGTTTTAGATTCTTCGCATTCGCTCAGAATGACATAGGCTGTTTTGCATTAAGGAAAAGCGCCTACTTTTTTATCCGTAATTCTGCATTCTGCATTCTGCATTCTACATTTTGCATTCTACATTCTGCATTTTGCATTTTGCATTTTGCATTTTGCATTTAAAAAGGCTGTTTCATTTTTTGAAACAGCCTTTTTGATTTGATTACGATTTAGCCTTACAAGTCTTAGATATAGTTTACGGTTGCACCGCCGTGCCAATTTGTGACCCATTTACTTGAATCACAGCGTGCGCGGTCAACGGTGATATGCTGAACGCTTGTCCAGCCTACAAACGCGAGGTTTACGGTGGCGACCGATCTCAAGGTCGCGCTTACTACAGAGGTGCAGTTTTTAAACGCGTTTGCTCCGATACTGTACGTCCCGATATTGTTGTCGAGGAGGTCGGTAAATTCGATATTTTCAATCTTTGTACAGCTTTCAAAAGCGTTTTCTTTGATAACGCAGCCCGTTGCGTTATATATCGTCACCGTGCCTTGTATTTGAGAATAGGCAAGAGCGTACGCGCCGATGGTGTAGTAGGTGAGCGTGAGATCGTTTTCGATTCCGAAATATGCTATCAGGGTTTTGCCCGTGCCGAGATCCTCTTCGATACGGTTGCTCCCAATAATCTCGTCTTTTGACACGATAAATTTGTTGTTCTTATAATTTTTATAAGAAATAGCATCTTCTTGCAGTTTGTAAGCGTCATAGAGCGCACTGCCTACCGTGTCATTGATGATAAATACGCGTCCGTCCATATACTTGTTGTCGTCTAATAGATATAGATTTGTCAAGTCGCCCACGGTGGTCGATACGTCGTCGATTAGAATTGTCCGCTCGTTTATAATCGAATTGATTGTAATCGCCTTAAAGGTGACGTGATAAAAGGCTTTTTCTCCGACGTGGGTGAGCGACGCGGGGAGTTCGAGCGTATAGAGGTTTGTGTTGTAGAGCGAACCGCTTGAGGAATCCACGCTTTGGAAAGCTTTATCGCCGATAGTCGTCAGTACGGAAGCCGCCTCAAAGGTAAGAGAGGTCAGCTTTGCGCAGTTGTAAAAAGCGGAGTTTCCGATAGTTACAACGGAATTTGGGATACTGATCGCGAGCAGCGAGGAGCAATGAGCAAAGGTGCTGTTATTGATTACGGTCAAGCCCGTCGAAAGCGTCAAGGTTGCAAGCGAGGTGCAGTGGTCAAACGCAAAATCCCCGATATCCGTCACCGTATTCGGAAAGGCGATAGCGGTGAGTTTTGTATCGTTTTGAAAGGCGGATACGCCGATAGTCTTTAAACCGCTTACAAAATTCACGGTCGTGAGAGCGGAACAGCCCTTAAACGCATAGTGACCGATATCTACGACGGACGCGGGGATTGTGATAGACGTCAATTTTGTCGCGCCTTGAAACGCGGAGTCGCCGATTTTCGCAAGAGAATTGCCGAGCGTAACCGTTTCGACCGCGCTCCCCTCAAACGCGCCTTCGTCAATAAGCGTAGCGTACGAGAGATCGACGGAAGAGAGTTTGGTACAATTTAAAAACGCAAACGAGCCGATTTCGTAAGGGCTGTTAGGGAAGGTGACGGAAGTCAAGGTTGCGCTTCCCGCAAAGGCGTATGTGCCTATCCGTACGGAGTCCGCCGTCGCGTGAAATTCGCCGACGTCGATTGTATCCGAAAGGGTTACGCTGTCAGAGGTGCCGAAATAGACCGAATATTCTTTTATAAGGATATTGTTTACCGTATCCTTTGTGACGTACACCAACAAGTCTTGCTCGATATACGAGAAAGCTTCCGCAGTAGTATCCGGCGTGTAATTTTGGGAGATGATAAACCTTGAAATCAAGGTGTTTGAGCTTTTGTATTCCGCTAAATAGTCGTTCGGGACAAAGATCACGACGGTCTTTTCAACCTTGCCGTTGATTTCCGCAAGATATGAGAGCTGTGAGAGAGACGAGAGCTTTGAATGGAGAATCACCGTTTTGAGGGCTTTTGTCGAGGAAAACGACGAAGATGAAAAGGACGTTATCGACTCAGGCAGCTCGATACTGTACAGATTGTAGCAGTTATAAAACGTATTCGACGGGATAGCAGCCAGCGCGGTTAAGCCGTCTTGATACGATACGGTTTTAAGCTTGCCGCATTCTCTAAACACATCCGTTCCGAGAGATGTCAAGGACTTAGGGAGGACGACGGACGTCAAACCCGAAGAATAAAATGCATAAGTGTCGATTGTGGTGAGCGACGGATTTTCGCCGAAGTTGATTGAGGAGAGGGCAGACGTACGATAAAAAGCGTACGACTTGATGTGCGTCAATGTGGACGGCAGCGCGCCGATACTTCCGTCGCTTGTTTTTTCGCCGATAGCGGTTAGCTTTGACGCGTATTGAAACGCGTATTCGCCGATTGTTTCAAGGATGCTCCCGCTTGCGAACGATACGGTAGTTAATCTTGCCGCCGACGCATAGGAAGAAGATGACGAGAATGTAAAAGCATGATTTCCGATGGTTTTGAGGCTTGACGGAAACTCCAAAGAGGAGATCAGCGGATCGTCGCAAAAGGCGTATTCGCCTATATCGGAGAGTACGGAGTTGTCCGCAAATTTGACCGTGCTGAGCGCATAGCATTTATCAAACGCATAAGCACCTATAGTCGTGACCGACGCGGGGATCGTGACGGACAAAACGTTGGTTTTACTCTGAAAGCCCTTTTCCGTAATCTCCGTCACGGGCAGTCCTTTGTACGCGGCGGGAATTTCAAGACCGGTAGGTAGTTTCGTTCCCGCGTTTGCGGAAACGGAATAGCCCGTCCCGCTTTCGGTTAGGGTGAAAGCGAACGCGGAAGCTATACCGACATATTTGGCGTAGAGAGTCAAGTTTTTTGCAACCTTATCCGAATAAAAATCCCATTCGCGTTTCAGCTCCTTTTCCTTGTACCAACCCGCAAAGGTGTAGTCCGTTTTGGTCGGAGTAGGGATTTCGTTTTCTTTAATCAACGCGTTTCGTTTGACGGTGATACTCGAAATCGAGCTTCCTCCGAGCGTGTCAAATTTGACCGTGTATTCCGGTTTGCAAGCCGTGAGTACAAGGGTGAGCGTCAAAACAGTGACGATCAAAAGCATGAGTTTTTTGAGTTTTTGATTCATATCCTTTTGTGTTCCTTATATAGAGTTTGTTTCAAATTTCGGTTTTCATTCGCAAAATTTTAAGAGCGGAATTTCAACCGCTTAAATTATAATATATATTTCCTTTAAAAGCAATAGTTTTTACGAAAGAGATTGAAAGTTTTCAAAAAAAATACTTGTGTTTTATCTGAAAATAGAGTATAATAGAGTCAAGTAATCGTCGGCGATTACTTAAATTACAAAACCATCGGAGATTAAACATGAAAAAAATCGAAGTTTTATACGACAACAGCGCAAAAAACGACAACACCGTTTACGGTTGTTTAGAATGCCAATCGAGCTGCCAATCGGCTTGCAAGACGAGCTGCACTATCGGAAACCAAAACTGCCTCAAAAAAGAGGAAAAAATCAACGTCGTCAAAAAGGACGCGCCCGTATTGTAAAAGGTTTTTTCGGCTATGATACATACGTTTGCTTTTCAATACCGCAAAAAGAATTACTACTTTCTTTTTGAATCCGAGAACAGCAGTCTTTTGAAAATCGAAAGACCTGTTTTTTTGTATTTCAAAAAAAAGTACGGCGCGCTTAACGAAGTCGAAGAAAGCGAATATTCAAGCGTCACGGCGACCGATATCGCCGAAATTGCGGAGGAAGAGGCGGAGCTTGTACGGCGCGGAGTGATCGGCGTCCGCGAGGTCAAGACGACCCTAAAACGGACGGGAGAGATAAAATCGCTTTGCTTAAACGTCTGCCACGCGTGTAATCTTACATGCTCATACTGCTTTGCCGCGCAAGGGACGTATCATGCGGAGGCGTATATGCCGCTCAAAACGGCAAGAGCCGCCGTGGATTTTTTGATAGAAAAAAGCGGAAAGAAGCGCAACCTTGAGATCGACTTTTTCGGCGGCGAACCGCTTTTGACCCTCGACGCAGTAAAGGCGGTCGTGGAATACGCACGCGGCGCATGTGAAAAAGCGGGGAAGCGTATCTCGTTTACCATGACGACTAACGGAGTACTGTTAGACGGCGAAACCGCCGCTTATCTAAACGAAACCATGGATAACGTGGTCATAAGTATCGACGGGCGAAAAGCCGTTCACGACGCTCTCCGCAAGACCGTAAACGGCGGCGGCAGTTACGACGCGGTTATCGAGAACGCTTTGCGGTTCAAAAAAATACGCGAAAAAAAGCGGTACTATGTCCGCGGTACGTTCACGAAAAACAATCTCGACTTTAAAGAGGACATTCTCGCGCTTAGCGACGCGGGCTTTGATCAAATATCGCTCGAACCCGTAGTTTTGGAAGAGGGAAATCCGCTCGCGATAAGGACGGAAGACGTAGAGAGGATAATAGACGAATACGAGTCGTTCGCCGAGGAGTATATAGATAGGCGACGGACGGATAAGTGGTTTAATTTCTTTCATTTTATGGTCGATCTCGAAAAAGGACCTTGCGTGTACAAGCGTCTGAACGGCTGCGGCGCGGGCGACGAATACGCGGCGATCACGCCGGAGGGCGATATCTATCCGTGCCATCAGTTTATCGGAAAAGCGGAATACAAAATGGGGAGCGTCTTAGACGGTAGCTTTGACCCGTCCGTACAAAAAATCTTTCAAAACTCTTCGGTCTATACCAAAGAATCTTGCGGAAATTGCTTTGCAAAATACTTTTGCTCCGGCGGTTGCGCCGCCAACTCCGTCACCCACGAAGGAAATATAAACAAAACCAACGCAGTCTATTGCGCTCTCATGAAAAAACGGCTTGAATTAAGTCTGGGGATTAAGGGAGTGGAAAAGAAGTTGAAAATTGAAAATTGAGAGTTGAAAGTTGCGGATAAAAAATTGAGAAAAAATTTAAAATTACGGATAAAAAGCGGGTGTCATTCTTGAGCGACAGCCGCTTTTCTTGTATGGGATGATGCCTTCATCGTCCCGTATCCACATAAAAAACAAGTAGTAATACGGGCAAAAAAATAGGTGTCATTCCGAACGGAGTGACACCGGCTTTTTATCTTTAACTTTCAAATCTCAACTTTCAATTTTCAACTCGCAACTTCTAAAGAACGTCGTCCTCTTCAGTCTTTGCTTTACGCGACACGCATACGATAGGGAGGTTGCTGTTTCTGATACGGATTTCGTCTATGAGCTGTTTGATTGAGGTATCGGGCTTGAGGGTGACGGAATAGCTTGCGGTATAGAGGCTGCCCATATTGCTTGTTTTGACTCTGACGAGTTCAAAGGCTGTCGTGTAGGATTTTAGGAGGGTTGCCATTTCCGATTCAAATTCGTAGTCTTCGGGGAAGGTGATTTTGAGGTCTTTTTCTTCGTTTTCCTTTTTAGGCGAAAACAAAATATTCTTTAAAAAAGGTATTCCCGAAAGGAGGACGGCGGCGGTATAGATCACGCAAATTATTGCGGCAAAGACGAGTGCGAACCACACTTGACCGATACCAGTCGCAATACCGAGTGCCATTGCAAAAAAGATGAACGCAATGTCCTTTGACGTCCCCGGGTATGAGCGGAAACGCACCAAGCTAAACGCGCCCACGACCGCGACGCCCGTCCCGATATTTCCGTTGACCATCATGATGATGGCTTGTACGAGGGCGGGAATCAAGATAAGGGTGATGACAAAATTTTTGGTCGGTTTGTTTTTGATAAGGCAAACCGCCGCAAGCAACAGCCCAAGTCCGAGCGAAACCGCGGTACAGATCGCCGCGTTTGATACGGTTAAGCCGTCGTTTAAAATGATACTTTCAAACATGAGTTCCTCCGTTAAAAGCCGATTAAAGTTGTCGAATAATTTCCGTAACGGGTCGGCTTTGGTATGCAATTTATTTTTTGCGAATGTCGCCGTATTTTGAAAATGAGGCGGGATAGAGCCGCTTTTTTATAGTACAAAATCCTTTGTATGTAACTTCTTATATATGTTGCCGTATTTTGAAAATGACGCGGGATAGAGCCGCATTTCCGTGAGGATTTGAGTCAGCCATAGCGGCATAGCGTTTAACGCTTTGATTTCCATGATGTAGAATTTTTCGCCGCCGTACGGCTCGTTTGAATACTCCTTTGAGAGGTCAAAACACTCCGTTCGGTAGCGGATATTTCCGTCAAAGGTGACCCGTAGCTTTTTGTCCGACGCGGCGAACAGCGCGAGCCTGTCGTAGGCTAAAAACAGCTTCGGGAGCATTTTGTAATAGCTAAAAAAGTAATTTAATTCCTTTCCTATACGCTCGTTCGTTTCGGGAATTTCTCCGCTCAGGTAACGCTTTGCATCGCTGTAGGGGAGCTTCATTCGCCGCTTGTAGACGATACCGCCGAATTTCTTTTTTAATTCTAAATAGACGGGCTTGTCGCCGCTTGCCGTCCCGTAACTCCGTAGGCGCAGCTTTTCTTTAAAAAACGGCTTTTCGATAGAACGGAGAATCAAATCATCGCACTTTGTATCAAAATAAATGTTGTGAATAGGTTGCAAGCCGTATTCGTCCTCGCACATAAATTGCTTGAGCATACCAAAAAGCCCGTCATACTTGTCGGCGGGAACGAGGTATTTTTCTTCGGTTCGATTAAAAATGCCGTCCATTTACGTCCTTTAAAAGCAATACTATTTTATCATATTATACAACTTATGTCAATCCTCTCGGAAAAGTTTCCAAAAATAAGATAGAAATTCACTCCTTATATGTGATGGTCAATAATATTTTAGTAGATTCGATGAAAAATAAAATTATCTATTGACTTTTTTGTTTTTATCAACTATAATAGATATGGATAAAATGCAATAAGATAAACAAAGACAAGGGAATGGCTTACAAAGGAGAACATTAGTCTATGGGAGAAGAACGTATTACAAGAATTTTTGTATCTTCTGCAAATTGTTTATTGTTAGATACGCGTCAAAAAGTTATTTGGGCAATATTAAACAGAGGACAATTTCCGATTGCGCAAGAATTTAATTTTTTTGGCAAAAGTAAGGATTATTCTATTGATGTTGTAATGAAAAAAATTGATTCAGCAGATGCGTTAATCTTAATTATAGGACACTATTATGGTTCCATTATTGGAGCGGCAAACAAATGCGACACTTGTCTTGTGAAAGAGTTGTGTGATTATTTCACAAACGGGCAAGATTGTAAGCTTTCATATACTCACTATGAATATCTATATGCAAAATATAAAAAAATCCCAATTAGAACATTGTGTAAAAAAGACTGGGATGATGATGAAGCGGCAGTGTCAGAGCGAAAGAGTTGCTTTGAGAAATATTCTGCATCTCGTGGTTGTGTGAACTGCAAAGAAAAAATAAAAAGCACCGATGAAATAAAAAGAACATATGATGCTTGGGTAAAATCAGTGTATATACGTTTTACTTATCTTTTTAACAGTCAAGAAGATTTGGATTCGCCAACAACGAATATGATCGATTCTATATTAGAAGAACTTGGAGATGAAAGATCAACTGCGGGTTTGTTTCCTTTTGCGGAATATCGCAAAATGAAAGAGGGCAACGATTTATATGCGGCAGTGCGTGATAATTGTATTGAACGATATTATGCAAATCAATCCGAGGTTTTGAGCAATGTCGCAGAACGTTTTCGGGATGGAAGTTTATATCTTAAAGATGACAACGGTAAACCGTTAATCAGAGTACTTTGTTTTAGAGGCAGCAGTTTTGTTAACGGGAGCAATCATGAATGGGAAGAGTTTATCTTTTCGGAAGAAACGAAGAAACAATCTATTGAGTTTTTGCTTGCCGATTTAGATGATGAAGCTATATTGAGTAGGCGACATAAAGCGTTTCCTCGAAACGAATCTTATGAGCAGTTTAAAAAGAAATATCAATCTAAGATGAAAGCGATCAAAGAACAGTTGCTTTGCGAAGATGATGATTATTGTTGTCAACTCTATATACATAGAGAAGCGACTTTGCCGTTTAGAATGATTTTTATAGGAAGCGTTTTGTTCTTAAGTTTTTTTCTCAATGAAAAACCAGCAATAAATTCACCCGTATATGAAGTAAATGAAAAATCACAGTTATATAAGGCATGTGAAGAATATTATAATAGAGTAAAAGAAAATGCTATTTTTGCTGTAAAACAATCTGAAAACGGCGGAAAACTCAATGATTAAATGTG
>JAITOQ010000129.1 GCA_031289865.1 Clostridiales bacterium | reverse complement strand
TAAAAAGCCGAACACCTCGCCCCTCTGTACGGCAAAGCTCACGTCAAAAACCCCGCGCCCGAAGCCGTAGTCTTTTGTCAGCCGATTTACCTCGATAATAGCCATTTATTCTATCTCCTTTTAAGATTTTTTTAATTGACCGTGATTCGTTTGTAAAAATTTACCGCTCACCTCGTCCGCAATATCCGCAAACCTATTGAATATCTCGATAAATTGGAGGGTTTCGCTTTCGCCGAACCTACGAATGACTTCACTCAAAGCCTCGTCAACCTTTTTTTCTGCGCGTCTAAGCGTTTCCGCGCCCTTATCCGTAAGCGTCACGGTCAGCTTGCGGCGGTTGCGCTTGTTGATTTCGCGCTCGACGTATCCTTTTTCCTCTAACGAAGTCAATATTCTGGAAATCGCGGGCTTTGTGATATACAGTAAATTTTGCATATCCGTAGAGCAAACATTTTTTTCCGACTCTAAGCTGTTCTCCGAAAAAGATTTCATGCAAAACAACTCGCTTGGGCTGATGTCCAAATCCTCCAACTCGCCCCCGCTCTCTCCTTGCGGCACCGCCACCCCCACCTTTTTAAACCTAAAAATCGAACGCATAAGGTTTTCTTTTAACGCTCTCATAGCAATTTCGCTTTGGTTTTCCATAATCCGTCACCTCGTATAAAATATTGTTTAAACGGCAACCGTTGCTCATGCAACTGTTGCATTGATAACAGTATACATGATAACCGTTAGCTTGTCAACTGATTTTCATGAAGTTTCGGTGAAGTTTTAATAATGCCTTTTTAATGCGGAATGCAGAATTAATGCAGAATGCAGAATTGCGGATAAAATTGTAGGGGCGACCGCCCTCGGTCGCACGTAATCCGAATAAAAAAAGCAAGTGTCATTCTAAGCAAAGCGAAGAATCTAAAACATGTAGCCGTAAAACCGCGAAACAAAAAAAGCCGACATTCTTCGTAGGCTAACCCTCAAAACACTAATTTAAAATAATGATACAAATCGCTTGACACGAAGGAAAAATTGCTGTATCATTTATTACATACATAACATATATGTATTATATAATGAAATTCTTAAAAAAATAACAAAACTTTTTACTACGACAGTTAAAAACACACGAAAAACAATAGACTTTTTTTACTACAGCAGTTAAAAACATACAAAGGAGCAATTTTATGAGTACCGTTACTATAGAAAAACCCGTTGAAAAACAAACGATTGAGCAAAAAAACGACCCGCAATCTACTCGTTTGCCGCGTGCGGCGCGTCCCGAAGAGGTCGGAGTTTCGTCAAAAGCACTTTTAGAGCTTATGCTCGACTTTGAGCAAAGCAATCAAGAATTACACAGTATAGTTCTCGTTCGTCACGGCAAGGTTGCGTATGAGGCGTACAGATTTCCGTACAACGCGGAGACCCCGCATGCGGTCAATTCGTTCAGCAAGAGTGTCACCTCGACGGCGGCGGGCTTTGCTATAGCGGAGGGACTGTTTTCGCTCGATTCCAAAATCTACGACTTCTTTCCGGAATATAAGCTAAAAAAACGCGCCCTCCGATACGGTGGCGAATTGACGATACGCCATATCCTCACGATGACAACGGGAAAAACCATAAACATCACAAAGGATAAGAGCTATATCGATTGGGTAGAGGATTTTTTGAACGCGCCGTTCGGACACAAGCCCGGGACGCATTTCCACTACACCAACGAAAACGCGTATATGGTTTGTGCTCTGATCCGAAAATTGACGGGCTTGACCGTCCGCGAATACCTAAAGCCCCGCCTCTTTGATCCGCTCGGAATAGAGATTCCCGCGTGGGAAACCGACCGAAACGGCGTCGAAGCCGGCGGTTGGGGGCTGTATCTCAAGACCGAGGACGGCGCAAAGCTCATGCAATGCTACTTAGACGGCGGGAAATTTAACGGTCGGCAGATCATTCCCGAATTTTGGACAAAGGAAGCGACGGTCAAGCAAGCGTCGAATGCAAACAACTACAAGCGCGACTCAAAGGTCGGCTACGGCTATCAATTTTGGATGTGCCACCTCCCGAATACATACGCGGGACGCGG
Organism: Clostridiales bacterium; assembly: GCA_031289865.1. GTDB lineage: Bacteria > Bacillota > Clostridia > Christensenellales > JAISNN01 > JAISNN01. Next base: position 9,112 of record JAITOQ010000129.1, on the reverse strand, counting down.
CATGTTCGGTCAGCACGGAGTGGTCCTAAAGGACTATGAAGCGGCTCTCTTTTATACCGCATCCCACCCCGACGAACAGCTCCCGATGGACATACTTTTTCGCCACTTTCCCGCGGGCTTTTCGGACGGAATAGAAAACGACGACGAGAGCCTAACCGCACTCGCCGCCTTTACCGAAAATCTCAAGCTCATCCCTCCCCCGATCTCTGCGCGGAGCCCGTTTGAGGCTGTACTTGCTGAGACCGCTGTGAACTTCCCGCGCCAGCTCTTTTTGTCAAAAACGGGTATGCCGACAAGCGTATTGCCCCTCCAAATCACCTATGTTTCGTGGGGGAAATGGGCGCATATACGCGGCTTTTCTTTCAACTTTAAGGACGACGGACTCACCGTCCGTTGGTCGGAGCGCGGCGTCGTAAACGAAATACCCGTCGGATTGGACGGCGCGTACCGCTACGGAAAGATCAAGCTCGAACCGTTTGAATTTACCACCGTGAGCCACGGCTATTGGGAAAACGAACGCACCTTTACCCTCAATATCATCTTTTTAGAAAGCGTCGCCTCGCGCACGTTTACCTTTTACTTCAACTCCCTCGGACGTGTAAAAATCAAACAATCCTCCACCCCCTACGCAAAAGGCATCACCGACAACATCGCCCTCCTCGCCAAACAGTTTATCAGTAACGACTTTCTCTACTTCTTTGCCCATATCCTCCTAAAGCTCGCCCCCTACGCCCTCCAACCTACTTTGAGAGCAAGAGCGGTGAAGAGGAATAACAAGAAATAAAGTTTGATATTATCAAGAAATGAAAAACATAAAAAATGCTGTCTTGTAAATGAAAAAACAGCCTTTTTTTGTTTCCTATTAAAAACTTTCTTTTCACAATCTTTGCCTCTCTGTCAACATTAAACCTAATTATCCGCGATCGTCTCCCTCGCCTATATTCATCCGTTCCCTTCTACCGAGAAATGTAATAAACCTTAAATTCGGCGAGCTTAAGATTCTGAATTAGATGCCGAATCGCATCTTTGTCTTTTTCTTGCTCCTTCGGCGGTAGCTTGCCATATGGCAGCAAGCAAGGGTGAAGCCGTTTTTCATTGTCACGAATAGGCGCATACGTCCAACCCATTTCACGCTTTTCTTTCATCCATCGTTTATGCTCATCACGGGCAAGAACTTTAATCTGCTTATCCGTGAACACCGTTACCTCGGCATAGTGGAGATTGCGGTCATCGTAGAAATACCCATAGCGGTCAAGTTTCTCGGCATAAGACTTTGCTTGCTCTATATTTGACAATTTATATTCCAGCGACAGCTTGTCCCACTCGGTAATGACAACCTCTCCGCGCTTGTCCTCAAGGTAAAACGAATGTATTTGCATAGCAATTTTCTGAATATTCTTAAAAAAGTTTGCCGACATATGTTGAGCGATAGGGAGATGATTTTGTCTAATCTCATAACCTATTTGTGCATCACTAAATAGACTATGCAAGTCGTAGAAGTCAGACAGCTTGCGTTTTTTGACCTCAACCCGTTCTTGCGCCTTACCCTCGCCATTGTCATCAAAGATATAGTTCATCTTAAAGGTTGCATCACTGATATCAAACTCTGCCGTAAAAGCCAAATTATCGTGCTTACTCACCTTACCAAAGCCTTCGCGTCCAAAATCTTGAAGTTCATCGCAAAACATCAAAAGAAATGCAAGCGGATAATCCGTCGGGCTTATCTTACGATTAAAATCGCCTTTTAGCTTGTGAATCAAAAAGCTGTTATGCAACATAATGCTTGCCGTCACATCATTCACCACATCAGAATCGGTATGCGCTTTAAGCGTGCGGTACATAATCACCGCACCGAAGTAAGCATGGTCAATATACTCATCTGATTGTTCGATCAAGCGATTAAGTTTTGTTAAAACAATATCATTCTCAATCCCAAGGCGGCGGTTAATCTCGCTTGCAAGTCGTTCGTTGATATTCACGCCGTCAGCAGTTATGATGAACCGCTCTAATGCCTTGTATGTCAATATCGGAAAATACGCGCCGCCATCATTGATACCTTTGGTGTAGCTTTTAATTTGCTCAAACACGATTTCAAACGGATAGCCAATGTCGTGGAATAGTGCGCTTAGCCCCCACCGATAGAGAAAGTCCCCCTCCACAACATTACTCCCAATGACCAACTTGCGATATTTGCTTGACCTTACATATACGCTAAGCCCCATCGCAAATACATACACCGAATGAACATAGTGGTCGCGTTGCTTTTCGACAAGCACGCCCGCGTTCATCTCATAATCACATATCAATTCGAGTAGTTGCTTGGTGTTCTTATTATACCCTTTGCCAAAAATATTAAATATTTCAGCAAAACAAAAGTAAACATCAAAAGCATCCTCTTTCCGCCCCGACTCTAAAAACCTTGTCAGTGATACACTAAGGCATTTCTTGTCCACTGCACAACAACAACTACTTGTAGTGCGGTCAAAAAACTCTTGGCAATAGTCGTTTAATTTTCTCACAGCCTTACACACCTCTCTATTTGACAGTAACACTCTTTGCGAGATTTTTCGGCTTGTTTGGGTCGTAATCACGGATACACGCAAAAACCGTTTTCGCACGGCAGAACAAGCGGCTTTATATTGATTTTTAATATTATAACACAATCATAATAGTTGTGTCTATTAAATAAACGTATCTTTCGCTATTCTTCACTAAACTTTTTTCACAATAGAATAGTTTTTTTAAACCAAAACAAGGTTAAAACAAAGCAAAAAAACGCCACACTGTGACGGTTTCAGACCGGAGAAAAAGACAGTTTGCCGTACAACAAACCGTCTGCGCATCTCATTTTTTCCGCCGCTTAAACAAAAATCCGCAACTTTCAACCCTTATGCTCTTTCGCCACCATTTCCATTGCTTCTCTTTGAGAGCCCGACGGGGACTTGATAGAAAACGCGATGTTTGTCAAGTGGTCGGCTATACGTTCGAGACCGGAGATGACCGCGTAAAAGTACGCGCCGGAATCGACGCTGCAATTTCCCTCGTTTAAGCGTTTGATGTGGTTGTCGCCGTAAGTACGTTTCATCTCGTCCACTTCGTCCTCAAGGGTCGCGACTTCGTTGAATTTTTTGACGTCGTTGGTCATGAGGATATCGAGAGCGACGTCAAACATTACGAGTATCTTATCGTACATATTCTCGATTTCTTTTAATGCCGCATCGGTAAAGATGATTTTCTTTTCCAAAATCTTTTCCGTTTCTTCTATAAAGTTTTGCGCATAGTCGCCGATGCGTTCGATATCGCTGATAACGTGGTGGAGCGAACCGATAAACTGCTCCTCGCTCGCGGTGGAGGACACAGAGGACAGCTTAATCAAAAACGCGGCGATCTTTTTGTTTACAAAGTTAATCTCGGCTTCTTCCCTAAATATCTCTTTTTTTGCGGAGAGGTCGCCCGCTATGATAGATTTTACGCCGCGTGTAAAATTGAGCTTAGAAAGCTCCGCCATTGCTTTGACCTCTTTTTTGAGTTGTGCAATCGCAATCGGAGGAGTGGAAAGCAAGCGGTCGTCTATGTATTTCAGCTTTAGGTCGCTTTCGGCTTCCTTGGTATGTTTGTCGGGAATGATTCGTTCGGCAATCGCCACTAATTGTTTGACAAACGGCAAGAGGAGCAGAGCCGTCCCTACGTTAAATACCGTATGGAATACCGCGACTTGAAATCTCGGTACGGGTATCAGACTTTCTAAAACCCTAACTATAGGATTCTTAAAAATCCATAAAAAAATCACGAATATAACAGTACCCGTGATATTGAACAACAGATGGACGGCGGCGGCGCGTTTTGCGTTTACGGTGGTACCGACGGACGCTAAAAGCGCGGTCACGCAAGTACCGATGTTTGACCCTAAGATGACAAACAACGCGCCCTCAAGCGGCAGCACTCCCGCGCCGACAAGCGTAATGACGATACTGACGAACGCCGAACTGCTCTGAATAATCCCCGTAAAGATTATGCCGAACAAAACAAGCAAAAGCGGAAAATCTATCGTAGAAAAGAGCGAGCTGACGGCGTTGTTTAGATCGCCGTTATTTTTGAACGCCGCGCCCATGAGCGACAGTCCGATAAAGATAAAACCCAACCCGCTAAGAATTTTTCCCATAACGGCGAGCTTTTCTTTTTTTGAAAACATTTCGATAAAAACGCCGATGAAAGCGAGCGCGGCGAAGTACGCATCCACCTTAAACGCCGACAATGCCGCTAAAAGCCCCGTAACCGTCGTCCCGACATTGGCTCCCATGATGATCGAGGTCGCCTGAAAGAGAGTCATTATTCCCGCATTGACAAGACCCACGACCATTACCGTCGTCGCCGACGAGCTTTGAATGATACCCGTAACTGCCGTTCCGATACCGAAACCCGCAAAACGGTTGTTGCTGATTTTGCCTAAAAGGCGTTCGATCCCTTTGCCCGCCCCGTGTTCTAAGCCGTCGCTCATGAGCTTCATGCCCATCATAAAGACGCCTATCCCGCCGAGGAGCGCAAAAACGCTCAATACAATTTCCACTTCCCTTGTCCTCCTAAACTTTTTTCCGAATTTTCCGTAACCCTACGGACACACAAAAATATTACCACGATAACATGCTACCATATCGGCGAAAAAAAGTCAAGGAAAAAGCGCGTTTTGAATTGCGCATTTAAAAACTCCTTTTAAAATGTTTTATTCCACGTTTTTGGATAAAAGAGGAACAGTATCGGAAAGATTTCCAATCTCCCCGCGAGCATCAAAAGGCTCATAACCACCTTTGTAAAGCCCGAAAATTCCGCGAACGTGAATGCGGGTCCTATACGCGCAAGCCCCGGACCGACGTTACTCAAGCAAGAAATTGCCGCCGTAATACTTGTCGCAAAGTCCGCGGAAAAGGTACCGTTGAGCGAAATCAAGAGCGAACCGCCCACCAAAAGCAGCGTATAAGCCATAAAAAAGCTGTGTACGCTGTCCACGACGGAGGATTCCATAGGTTCGCCGTCAAATTTTAGGGTCTTGACCGAGCGCGGACGTATAGTCCTTTGGAGATTCCGAAAGAATGATTTCACCAAAATCAAAAATCTCGACACCTTAAAGCCCCCGCCCGTACTCCCCGCCGTCGCCCCTAAGAGCATGAGTATCACGAGAACGCTTTGCGCGAAAGAGGGCCAAAGAGTATAATCCGCCGTCGCAAATCCCGTCGTCGAGGAAATCGAAAAGACTTGAAAGGACGAGTAGCGGAGCGCGGTCCAAAAGTTGTCGTACACCGACAAAATATTGACCGCAATCGCCGCAACGGAAATGAAGAGAATGACGAGATAGGTTTTAAATTCTTCACTTTTTAAGACCTCCTTTGCCCGTCCTATGAGGATCAAGAAAAAGAGGTTGTAATTGATGGAAAAAATGAACATAAAGACCATGACGACGATCTCTATAGGCAGTGACCCGTACGCGCCTATAGAGGCGTTTTTGAGAGCAAAACCACCCGTCCCCGCGGTAGAAAACGCCGTCGTCAACGCGTCAAAAAAGCTCATGCCCGCTATGAGGAGCGCAATGAGTTCGACGGTGGTGAGCGCGATATGCATGAGATAGAGTATCCGCGCCGTGACCTTTAGCTTTGAGGTCAGCTTGCCCGCTTTCGGACCCGTCGTTTCCGCACGGAAAATATGCACCGCGCCGCTCTCCGATTTAGGCAAAACCGCAAGGACAAAGACGAGGACGCCCAAACCACCTATCCAATGAGTAAAGCTTCGCCAAAGGAGAATGCTCACGGGCAAAATCTCCACGTCGGGAATAACGCTTGCGCCAGTCGTCGTAAAGCCCGAAACGGATTCAAATAAGCTGTCGAGAAAATTCGGTATAGCACCGCTTATAAAAAACGGCAGACTCCCGAAAAACGAGAGTAAAACCCACGCGAGAGCAACCGTGACAAACCCCGCGGAAATATTCATGCGGAGGTTTTTAGGCTTGAGGAATATCCCCGCAAGCCCCAAGCCCGTCATGAGCGTAACGGGTACCAAAAAGCCGAGGAACGCGCCGTCCGCGTTTACGATAGAAACGACGAGCGGTATCAAGAGAAACGCACCGATGATTAAAATCACGCGTCCGAGCATATACGAAATCATTTTTAGATTCATAACCACCTACCGCATAAGATCGTGAAAATCTTCAATTAAATCCTCATTGACTATCGTCACGACCAACACCGTGTCAAAGGCTTGTATCGTGTCGTCGCCGCGGGGAATAATCAACTCTCTTTCACGCAAAATCCCGCTGATGAGGACGTTCTCTTTCAATCCGAGTTTTTTGAGGGGTATGCCTACATAGTCGGCTTTTTCGTCTAAAATCCGAAATTCAAGAGCCTCTATTTTGTCGTCCGCAAGCTTATATATCGCGTCTATTTTACTGTCTTGAGCGGTGTTCGCCTTTCCGCGGATATAGCCGACGATACGGTTTGCCGCAACCCAATGCGGAGCGATAACACTTTCTATCTTTAGTGATTCGAGGAGCATTTTTCCGAAAGAACGCTTGTTTAACTTTGTGATCACCTTGTCCACCCCGCAATTTTTAGCAAACATAGATATCAAAATGTTTTCCTCGTCCACATCGGTAAGCGCGACGACCGCGTCCGTTCCCTCGATTCCCTCTTCTATAAGGACGGTTTGATCGGTGCCGTCGCCCAACACTACGTCCGCGTCGGGGAGAACACGGCTCAACTCCTTTGCGCGCTCGCGGCTCATCTCGACGATACAGACCTTCATACCCATATCGGAGAGATCCTCCGCGAGATAGTACGCGATACGCCCGCCGCCTATCAGCATCACGCGCTTCGGTTTCGTGGTATAGAGCTTTAATTTTTTAAAGAAATTTGTGATATTGGAGTGTTTCGCGGCTATCAACAATTCGTCGCCCTCGCCGATCACGGTAAGCCCCGACGGAATGATTACCTCGTCGTTTCGCTGCAGTCCGCACACAAGCACGTCACCGAACTTTCCGCGCAAATCCTTCATGCTCATACCTATGAGCGGACACCCCTCCGAGACGCTCACCGCGACTATCTCCGCCCGCCCGCCCGCGCAAAAGTCCACCTTTTCCGCGGAGGGAAGCCTCAATTGACGCGCTATCTCGTCCGCGGCAATATCGTCGGGATTGATAGTCATCGAGAGTCCGAGATCGTTTTTCATGACTTGTATCTGTTCGTAATATTCGGGATTTCCGATACGCGCAATAGTCTCCTTTACGCCCGCCTTTTTTGCCAAAAGACAGCAAAGGAGATTCAGCTCGTCCGACCCCGTCAACGCGAGAAAGAGATGCGCCTTTGACACGCCCGCCTCTTTTAAAACCTTAAAATTTGCGCCGCTCCCCGCGATCCCCCGCGTATCAAAATTTGAGATACAATATTGAACCCGTTCTCCGTCCTTGTCCACCACGATAACATCGTGATCCATGTTTGTCAAAAGCTCCGCAACCGCCGCGCCGACCTTTCCCGCCCCTACTATAATGATCCTCATAAATAACCTTTTTTTGTTTTTGCCCCTTGAATAAATTTTTTAAAGGATTTCTTCCCGTTTATTATACCATATTTCAATGAGATGCGTATCATTTTAACACAAAAAAACGTCCGTTTGCTTTTTAGACATAAAAAAATACAGAATGTAAACTGTAAAATGCAGAATGGCGTATTAAAATGTAGGTTGGCTCCGCTAAAAAAAGAAAACAGTCTGCATAAATAATAATATCGTTTTGCAAAAAAACCCCCGTTCAGATTTTCTCCGAACGAGGCTAAAATTTCCTTATTACCTATCGGCAATTATTTTTAACACTTCATTGCTTCTATTATACATATCGTTTTCAAGATAAATTTTTGTATCAGAGTATTCTGCGTCACCATATGTATGCCTTTTATGATTAATAGGATTAGCTAAGTATTCCAATAACTGCTTTCTTAAAAATCTCAGCCTATTGGGGTGGATATTGTCTATGTCGCTTTTCAGCCGCTCATACAATTCATTAAAATATGGGTCAAACAATAAAGACAAACATATATCTTGCAACTTGTTAATCTTTAATAACCAAGCTCTACAAGACATAAAATAACTGTACACATCTTCAAACGACGGCATGCTTTTTAGATATATTTTAGGCTCTGCATCCATATAAGAAACAGAATATGCATATCCTAATTTGCCCAAAATAATTTTCAAAACAATATAACCATCATCTTTAATCTCTTTGTCAGATATAAACCCTTCAATCTTTTCCATATTAGCCTCCTATAATTTTTTTAATAATTTCAATACCTAATGCAATTAAAGCCGGCTCTTCATACATGACATATATCGATAGCGACGAAATGAAACATCCATAAAACAAAGTGACAGAATCCATTGCTATAGTTTATGCCATTGTTTTTGACAACGATATGCTTTAATGCATTTCAAGGATACATTTTTTTGATTGAAAACACGAGATGCGGCATATCTATGCTGATTCCAAAGCCCGCTATTGCTCCGCCGACTGCCCCTACAACTGCTCCAACAACAATCGCCCCTAAGAGACCTCCACCAACAGCTACGCCAATAGGTGCTAAAAGAGCTGTTAAAAGCCCAGCTGATGCTACAGATAATACTACCGCCGCAACAATGATAACAATCCCTAACGTCCATTTTAGCCAATTTGGCATATCTCCGCCGTCGTCTGCCGCATTTACGGGATTATTAAAACAATAGGCGTAAAGGTTTAATCCGTTTAAGTAATCTTTTGCAAGGTCAAGATATTCTATGTTATCAGGTGAAACAAAACGCCCGACCTCAGAATCGTAATATCTGCTGTTGAGGTAGTACAAACCTATCTCTACATCGTAGTAATACCCTCTGTATCTAAACGGATTGAGGTCGCCTACTCCGTCCTCATTTATATCTATGATATGGTTACCCCATGCGTCGTAGGTGTACCTTGCTTTTAGTACTCCGTTTACGTCATAGATATGAGTGATGTCGCCTTGTATGTTCTTTCTGTAGTAGTAGGTTTTTGTCGGTTCGCCGGTCTTTGCGACAACAAATCCCGTGAGTCCGTTTGCGCCGT
>JAITOQ010000102.1 GCA_031289865.1 Clostridiales bacterium | reverse complement strand
TTCATCTCCTCGCGGATAATCTGCTCAATCTTTTGAGTGATCCTAACCGACGGCGGCAAAAGCGTATACGAGCCGTTTGAAACGTACTTGATATAGCCGCCCCGCGTCAAATAGATCTGACTTACAATCTTTGCGTCCGCGGGTTTTTCACGCAAACGCTCTCCGAGTAATGTGGATAACAGCATATTTTTCTCCTATTTACAATCTCTTTCGGAGATTTTCTTTCCCGCAAGCGCGATAAATTCCTCTACCGTCATTACGCCTAAATCCCCGTCGTTTCTGCTACGGACGGACACGACTCCGCTCTCAGCCTCTTTATCTCCGATAACAAGCATATACGGTATCTTTTCCATTTGTCCCTCGCGTATCTTGTAGCCGATTTTTTCGTTGCGGACGTCTATCGCCGTGCGGATACCCGCCGCATTTAATCTCAACTGAAGCTCCTTGACTTTTTCGATAGTTCTGTCCGTGAGACTCATGACGCGTGCGTGTTCGGGACACATCCATAGCGGCAACGCCCCCGCGTATTTTTCGATGAGCATAGCAAGCGTACGTTCGTAACAGCCGATAGAGCTGCGGTGAATGATATACGGCAATTTCTTCTCGCCGTTTTCGTCGATATAGGACATTCCGAATTTTTCGGCAAGGGCAAAATCGATTTGAACGGTGATGATAGTGTCCTCTTTTCCGTGGACGTTTTTGTATTGAATGTCGAGCTTAGGCCCGTAAAAAGCCGCCTCGCCCACAGCTTCCTCGTACTCGATACCCATATTATCTATAATGCTCTTGAGGATAGCTTGCGAACGCTCCCACGCGACCGGGTCGTTTATATATTTTTCCTTGTCGTTCGGGTCGTATTTGCTAAACCTAAAGGACACGCCCTCCGTCAAACCCATACTTCTCAAGAGGAAATATATCAAGTCCATTACCCCTTTAAATTCGGGTTCGAGTTGCTCCGGCGTACAGATGATGTGTCCGTCGCTTAGGGTAAATTGACGGACGCGGATCAAGCCGTGCATCTCGCCGCTTGCCTCGTTTCTAAAAAGCGTCGCGGTCTCCGCATACCGTTTCGGTAGATCGCGGTAGCTTTTTAAACCGTTGTTGTATATCGAATATTGAAACGGACAAGTCATAGGACGGAGCGCAAAAACCTCGTCGTCGGTTTCCTCATTGCCCAAAATAAACATTTTATCCTTGTAGTGATACCAATGTCCCGAAATTTTATAGAGGTTATTTTTTGCCATGAGCGGAGTTTTTGTGAGGAGATATCCTCTTTTTTCCTCCTCGTCCTCGACGAAACGCTGCAAAATTTGGAGTATCTTCGCGCCCTTAGGCATAAGGAGCGGAAGTCCTTGTCCGATATTTTCGTCCGTCATAAATATCCCAAGCTCGCGCCCTAACTTGTTGTGGTCGCGCCGTTTCGCTTCCTCAAGCGCGGTGAGATATTCGTCGAGATCGGCTTTCTTTAAAAAAGCCGTGCCGTAAATCCTCGTCAGCATCTTGTTTTTTTCACTGCCCTTCCAATACGCGCCCGCAAGACTTACCAATTTAAACGCCTTGATTTTTCCCGTGGACGGCAAATGCGGCCCGCGGCACATTTCGACAAAATCACCCTGCTTGTAGACGGTCACCTCGCTCCCGTCGGGAAGGTCGTTTACAAGCTCAAGCTTGTAGTCCTCGCCGAATTCTTTAAAGGCTTTTGCCGCCTCTTTTTTGGAGAGTACGCTCCGCTCTATCGGGAGATTTGCCTTTATAATCTTGTTCATCTCCGCTTCGATTTTTTCGAGATCCTCCGTACCTAATTTGCTGACAAAATCAAAGTCGTAATAAAAGCCGTTCTCTATGGACGGACCTATAGCAAGCTTGACGGTCGGATAGATACTCTTGACCGCTTGCGCAAGAACGTGCGCCGTCGTATGACGGTAAACGGCTTTTCCGTCCTCGTCGTCAAAGGTCACTACCTCAAACACGCAATCTTTATCGAGCGTGTAAGACAAGTCCTTTAACTGTCCGTCTACCCGTACGCATAACGCGTTGCGGTACAGCCCCTCGCTGATACTCTTCGCCGCATCTCCCGCGGTTAGCTTTTCGGAAAATTCGATGATTTTTCCGTCTTTTAAGGTTAGTTTCATGATTTACTCCTTCTTTTTATCATTTTCGCAAAAAATGCGTTCGATTCCGTGTGTTTAGGCTCTTAAAAATAAAAAACCCGTCCTTAACGCTTAAGGACGAGATCAAAAAATCCCGCGGTTCCACCTTAATTATCCAAAAAAAACTTCGGATCTCTTTGTGGGGCGTGCCTTTTATTACCGTGCGGCGGTATTTGTAAAGCTCCCGTCATATCCTCACACCAATACCGGATATTTCTCTGAAACGGTTTCATTTAAAAACGTGTCCGCAAAAAGGCTGTATACGAAATTGCTTTCGCAATCTATGCATTTATTATAACGCATTTTTTCAAAAAAAACAATCGTTTTTAGATAATTCTTTAAGATAATTCTTCAAAATTTGCCTAAAATTTTACCGAGTCTATCCGATTGAATACCCAAAGTACCCCAAATTCGTCCATAATCATCGCGTGACTGTCGGAAAACATATTTTTTTGGAGCGGCACGGCAATCATTCCCCTTTCACCGAGTACGGAATACGCTCTGCGAATATTTTCTTCGGTATCGTTGATACAGATGGAAATTCGTTCGGTCGGCTGATTCACAAAAACCTCCGGAAAATCCGTGAGCTGTACGGTCATGTTGCCGAATTTTAAAACGGCTGAGGAAATTTTGTCTTTTGAACATGTCTCCAACATGTTTTTATACGGCATTTCGGCACCGCTCGCCAACTTCATGTCCTTGTAGTGCACCAACTCGACCAACGTCACGTTAAACGCTCTTTGATACAACGCTAATGCATCGCGGCAGTTACCGTCAAAAGCAATAACCAAGTAACTTTTCACATCTTTTTACATACGGAGCTTCACCGCTCCTTCCCTTTGTTTCAATTTTTATTTGTTTTGAATTTGTATTATTCGCTCGATTTTTCGCCCATCACATTCTTTCGCACAATTATAGCACCGAATTTTACCAAAGTCAAATTTTTAAAAGGTACTTTTTAAAATTTTATAGTATATCTGAATATATAGTACAAACATAAATTTACTTAATTGGAACAAATTAGGAAATTCCGTGTCGTTTTGCAGCCGTTTTATGATATACTGTTTTTAACAAAAAAAATTTTACAAAAAGGAGATTATCTTTTGAAATACGATGTTGTCGCGCTCGGAGAGCTTTTGGTGGATTTTACCGACGAGGGCGTATCGAAACGGGGTAATTCCATCTTTGAGGCAAATTCGGGAGGCGCGCCGTGCAATGTGTTGGCGATGCTTACAAGGCTGGGTAAAAAAACAGCCTTTATCGGCAAGGTCGGCAAGGATTTATTCGGCGGTATGTTAAAGTCCGCGATAACACGCGTCGGAATCGACGCGTCAAACCTCATAGAGGACGCGGCGGCAAACACTACGCTTGCGTTTGTAAAAACCGACGACGACGGGGACCGTGAGTTTGCCTTTTATCGAAAAGCAAGCGCGGACACCCTTTTGAGAACAGACGAGGTGAACGAAAAGCTCATAGAAAATTGTTCCTTTTTTCATTTTGGAACCCTCTCCCTCACCCACGAACCCGCCGCCGCCACCCGTTTCGCCGTCCGTGCGGCAAAACACGCGGGAGCACGGATTTCCTTTGACCCCAATCTACGGCGACCCCTTTGGGAAAACCTCGCCGACGCAAAAGCGCAAATGCGTTGGGGATTCGGCATGTGCGACGTCTTAAAGGTCGCCGAAGACGAGCTGCGCTTCTTTTATGATGATACCCCGTCGGCGGCGAATTATTCACCCGAAGCAACAAATTACACGGAAAAACCATTAAAGGCTATCGAGAATATGCCGATTTATAATATGCCGCCGATAGCGGATTATTCACCCGAAGCAGCTAATTGCACGGAAAAACCATTAAAGGCTATCGAGGATATGCCTATTTATAATATGCCGTCGATAGCGGATTATGCGGAAAAACTACAAAAAGAGTTTCCGAATATAAGCATTCTCTTTGTGACAAAGGGCAAAGACGGGAGCGAAGGATTTTGCGGCGATATTCATGCGGAAGCCCCCGCCTTTTGCGTCAAAACCCTCGATACCACGGGTGCGGGCGACACCTTTTTTGGCTGCTGCCTCGCCCGAATCTCCGAACTCGACAACGCCCCGCCCACAAAACCTTGGCTCACCGAAACACTGCTCTTCGCCAACGCCGCCGCCGCCCTCGTCACCGCAAAAAAAGGCGCGTTGAGCGTCATGCCCAACCGCGCCGAAATTGATGATTTAAAAAACTCAAAAAATTAGTTATATGCTTGCAGACTTTTACTTGTTGCGTTTTCCGCTTACTTTTTCTTGTCAGATTTGCCGAGCAGTAACGGGCTGTTTGTAGCTTGCTGTAAAAGCACTTTGAGTTCGCGCTCCGCTATACCGCGCAGCCGCTCAAGTCTTTCCGTTTGCGATAAGCCCTCCGTTATAAAGGCGGCGTTGTGGCTTTCCATATTTGCAAGCACTAAAAGTTGATGAAGCGTCGCGTAGTCGCGCATGTTGCCTTTTTCATTTTGGTGCTTTTCTCTCCACTCCCGCGCTGTTTCGCCGAATAACGCGACATTCAAAAGGTCGGCTTCGTCTGCATAAACATAACTTTTCTGAACTTGCGTCAATTCAGGGAGAATAAGGTTTTCCTTTATCGCGTCCGTGTGTATATGGTAGTTGAGTTTTGAAAGCTCGCGCTTTGCGCTCCATTCGAGTTGTTTGTTCTCCTCCGTTTTTAAGCGTTGAAACTCTTTAATAAGGTATAGTTTAAAGGTTGTGTCTATCCAACTTGCAAACTCCATTGCGATGTCCGGGTGAGCAAATGTTCCCGCGCTGTATTTACCCGCGCTCGGAATAATCCCGATAGCATTCGTCCGCTTTTTCCATTGCGACGGCGACATTGTAAACGCATTATAACCGACCTCGTTAATTTTAATTTCGCGGGATTCCGCTAAATTAAAATCAGAATTAAACAGTTCCTCCCAAAGACAATAAAAGTCGAAAGAGTCCTTATTTGACATCCACTTGTTGATAACGTCGGCAGGATTCTCCTCATTTTTTAGCCGCGCAATGTCAGTCAATGAAATATACAACTCAACACCTCGCCCTTGAACGGTCACCTCTAAGTCTTTAACAACTATTTTTTCACTTTTCTTTGTCATATCGTCTCCTTTTGCTTCTTTAAATTCAAAAAATATGAGGCTACCCTCAAATTTAAAATATTTAGAAACGT
>JAITOQ010000038.1 GCA_031289865.1 Clostridiales bacterium | reverse complement strand
GAGAAAAAATTTGTTCACAAATTTTGTCTCGCACCTCTCTTCTCAAAAAAAAAATAAAGGAGCTAATTAAGATGGCAAAGAAAGTATTGATTACAGAAACGATATTGAGAGATGCTCATCAGTCTCAAGCGGCGACGCGTATGTCGATTGACGACATGCTGCCCGGCGCCGAAAAGCTTGATAGGGTGGGTTACTATTCGCTCGAGATGTGGGGCGGCGCGACCTTTGACAGCTGCTTGCGGTTTTTGAACGAAGACCCGTGGGAGAGGCTTCGCATTCTTCGTAAGGCTATGCCTAAGACGAAGTTTCAAATGCTGCTTCGCGGTCAGAATATTTTGGGTTACAAGCATTACGCGGACGACGTGGTAGACAAGTTCGTAGAAATGAGTATAAAAAACGGGATTGACATTATCCGTATTTTTGACGCGCTCAACGACACGCGAAACATGGCGCGGGCTATGCAAGCGTGCAAAAAGTACGGCGGCATTACGGAGGCGTGTATCAGCTACACGACAAGCCCCGTCCACACGCGCCAATATTTTATCGATATGGCGGTCGAGTTGGAAAAAATGGGTGCGGACACTATTGCGATAAAGGATATGGCGAATCTTTTGCTCCCGTATGAGGCTTACGCGCTCGTAAAGGGCTTGAAAGAAAGAGTCAAGTGTCCTATTCACCTCCACACTCACAACACCTCGGGTACGGGCGACATGACCTATCTAAAGGCGGTCGAGGCGGGCGTCGATATCATCGATACCGCTCTTTCGCCGCTCGGAAACGGTACGAGTCAACCGGCGACGGAGCCTATGGTGGCGACGCTAAGAGAGACTCCGTACGATACGGGGCTTGACCTTACGCTCCTTTCGGAGATAGCGGTGCATTTTAGAAAGGTTGCGGACAAGCTCAAAAAGGACGGATTCTTAAACGATAAGGTGCTTCAAGTCGACGTAAACGCACTCATTTATCAAGTACCCGGAGGCATGCTTAGCAACCTCATCAATCAGCTAAAGGAACAAAACGCGTCCGACAAATACCAACAAGTTTTGGAGGAAGTTCCGCGGGTCAGAAAGGATCTCGGCTACCCGCCGCTTGTCACGCCTACGAGTCAAATCGTCGGTACGCAAGCCGTCTTTAACGTCATCGGCGGCGAACGCTACAAAATCGTGACGAAGGAAACACGCGGTTTGATAAAGGGCGAATACGGAAGACTGCCGGCAGAGCCCGATCCCGAAGTCGTCAAGAAGATTTTGGGCGACGAACCGCGGATCGAGTACCGTCCCGCTGACGCGCTAAAGCCCGAATACGACAAGTATAAGGAAGAAATTAAAGAGTATTACGAACAAGAAGAGGACGTCCTCTCCTACGCGCTCTTTCCGCAAGTCGCGACTAAGTATTTTCAATACCGTCAAGCGCAAAAATACGGCGTGGATGCTAACCTCGCCGATAAAAAGAATCAAATCCATCCGGTGTAAATTTTTAAGTAATAAGTAATAGGTAATAGGTAATAAGTAAGGTGTTTAGTAAAAATGGTTGTCATTCTGAGCATAGCGAAGAATCTAAAACGATTTCTCCGAACCACACCCCTAATAATCCTCACTTATTACCTATTACTTATTACTTGTTACCTAAAAAAAGTAGATGTAATTCTCCGCTCCGCTCAGAATCACATCTACTTTTTTAAAAAATTGACTTCAATCGTTTGACAACCCGCCCTCAAATATGTTATTCTATTAAAAGCCGCTTAAAAGAGGTTTTTTTAAGTGTTCGATTTTGTCTTTTTGGAGTGCTTCGGTGTGCTTTAGGATAAAATCGCACCACCTTTATAGCGAGATTAGTCGGAAGGAGGAATGTCCTAAAATGTATGCAATCATAGTTTCCGGCGGCAAACAGTACAAAGCCGAAAAAGACCTGATCATCAAAGTTGAAAAGCTTGACGCGAATGCGGGAGATAAGGTAAAATTCGACGTGCTTTTGCTTGCGGACGAGGGTAACATCACCGCGGGGAATCCCGTAGTAGCGGGCGCGTATTGCGAAGCCGAAGTACTCGGTGACGGAAAAGGCGACAAGATCGTAATCTATCGTTACAAAGCAAAGAAAAACGTCAGAAAGAAACAAGGACACAGACAGCCGTATACGGCGGTTAAAGTTTTAGAGATCGTAAAGTAAGATGACGACCGTTAAATTTTTCAGAAGAGACGCGGTGAGTTTCCGCGGAATCGAATGCGACGGGCATACCGGATACGGAGTTGAGGGCGAGGATATAGTCTGCGCGGCACTCTCGTCTATGGTACAGACGGCGGTACTTGGGGTCTTGCAGGTCGCGGGCGTAAATGCGGAGTTTGAAAAAAACGACGCCGCCGCTTATCTCAAGATGACGATCCCAAAAAATATAACGGAACGGCAGCGCCATGACTCCGACGTGATTTTAAATACGTTGTATTTGGGCGTGTCGGATCTTTATTCGGGATATTCGGATTTTATCGAATTGGAGGTAGTTTAATATGTTTATGAATATACAGCTTTTTGCTCATAAAAAGGGAGTCGGGAGTTCGAGAAACGGTCGTGAAAGCGCGGCGCAAAGACTCGGACCAAAGAGATCGGACGGACAGTTTGTCCTCGCGGGGAATATCCTCTACAGACAACGCGGTACGCACGTCCACCCCGGCAACAACGTCGGTATAGGCAAGGACGATACTCTCTTTGCACTCATCGACGGCGTAGTCAGATTTGAGAGAAAAGGCAAGGACGATAAACAAGTAAGCGTATACACGAAAGCCGCGGAATAATTTTACGGTTTTTTGTGTTAGCAAGGTAATTTTTTAAGGGCTGTCTTTCGGGGCAGTCTTTTTGTTAAGTAATAATGCGAATTGCAAGTTAAAACAACAAAGCCGAAGCAAGGCGAGCAAGGATAAATGAAAGCAAGCCGTTTGCTGAACGCACTTTTGAGGCGTTTTGGATATGTGTTTTTTCTTG
>JAITOQ010000027.1 GCA_031289865.1 Clostridiales bacterium | reverse complement strand
TTTCGCAAGGTCGTTTGTAGTTGACAATCGCGCTATAGGGACACACCCTTGCGCAAGCCCCGCATTCCACACATTTTGATTTGTCTATGTGCGCTTTTTGTTGGTGGTCAAAATCGATCGCGCCACGCTTGCAAACGTCCTCGCAACGGTGAGCCAAACAGCCCCTGCAAGCGTTTGTGACCTCATATCCTCCTATCGGGCATTCGTCGCAAGCAATATCTATCACCTCGATAACGTTCGGATTGCTTTTGTCCCCGCCCATCGCCATCTTTACACGCTCCGCTAAAATCGCCCGCTCTTTGTAAACGCAGCAACGCATGGTCGCCTCTTTGCCCGGAACGATCATTTTGGGAATATCGATAACGGACTCCGACAATTTATCGTTCCAAGCCTGCCGCGCCACCTCGCGCAAAACCTTGTATTTGAGGTGTTGTACTTTTGTATCGAATTTTCTCATATTAGCCCTCCTAAAAGGCAACCTATGATTAAGCCGCGTCCATGATTTTCATACGGCTTTCGCCAAGATTTTTTCATTAAAAAAATCCTTAGCGGTTTCGGGCGTTACCGAAAAAGTGCTTTCGTCCAACGTCACGCAGACGCCGTTTTGACAGTTTCCCATACAAAACGTACCTCCAAGCTCCACCGTGTCTTTTAAACCGGTTTCCGCGATTAAGTACTGCAACTGTTCCACAATCTGACGCGAACCCTTTAAGTGACACGAGCTGCCGATACATACCGTAATTTTCATTTTTTCCTCCGTAAAAGACGCGGATTAAACCCCGCCGCTTCCGTGTTTTTTAGTTATGTTTTGAGTTGTATTTTTTCTGATCTATACCTTCATGTTTTGATCTTTTAAAACGGTTTAGCACACCTTGTTTTTTTTCGTTTATTGCCGTTGCCGCGCTCAATTATAATCCACGACGTTCACCCATGACAGCAAAAATTCTCTCTCGTTAGGCTTGCTTTTTACTGATTGAGAAGCCGCCACAATCGGCATCCATTTTTGAACGTACCGCTTCTCCGTGTTGCTTTTTTTGCAAAACAATTCGAGATATTTGTCGGCTTTTTCAATCTCGCCCGCAAGCCAAAACAAAAGATAGGTTCTCGCGACGTCCGCGGACGCGTTCCCTTGCGTCGCGTGCGACCAATCGAGAATATACGGTGTCCCGCCCTCGGTTATAATTATGTTTTCGGGATTAAAATCGCCGTGACACACCTTGTTGTGCTTTGGCATAGCCTCTAAGCGCGTACACAAATCATATCGCGTCGTCGCGTCTAAATTCGTTTCGGAGATTTTGCGGTTCATTTTATCCTTTAAACGATTTAAGAGGGGTGCGGTTTGAGCGTGTACGGTCATCTGCAAGTCCACAAACAACTCCAAATATTCGTCAAATTTATCGGGGTTTTCTTGTATCAACTGCGCGAGGGTTTTTCCGTTTATATATTCGGTGACGATCGCCCACTTGCCGTCAAACATCGTCACTCCCAAAACTTTCGGGATATTGAGTCCCGTTTCCTCAACACGCGCTTGATTTAACGCCTCGTTTAAAATATCGGCTTTGGAATAATTCTCATTAAAAACCTTTACCGCAGTATCCCCGTCCCTATAGACGGTCTTGTTTGTTCTGACTGCAATTATTCTGTCAAACTTCATTGTTTTGTCCTCCTTATACCTTTTTATTTGTGCCGTAATAGGCGTTGAGATACATTTGTTTGATTTCGCCGATAAGCGGATAACGCGGATTTGCGCCCGTGCATTGGTCGTCAAAAGCTTGCTCCGCCATGTCGTCAAGGCGTGCAAGAAAATCCGCTTCGTCGATTCCGTAATCCCGAATATTTTTCTTTATCCCTATTTTTTCCTTTAACGCATCGATTTCGGCAATGAGGTTTTTGAGTTTTTCCGCGCCGCTCTTGCCCTTTATACCGAGATGGTCGGCGATTTCAACATAACGCGCTAAGGTGTGAGGGTGGTCGTATTGGGAGAACGTCCCCATTTTTACGGGGGTTTCCTCCGCGTTAAAGCGCATAACCTCGTCTATCATGAGCGCGTTTGCGACCCCGTGCGGGAGATGATGAAACGACCCTAACTTATGCGCCATAGAGTGACAAACTCCGAGAAATGCGTTTGCAAAAGCCATACCCGCAATCGTCGCCGCATTCGCCATCTTTTCACGCGCAAGTACGTCGTTTCCGTTATCGTATGCTTTCGGCAGATATTCAAAGATGATTTTGAGGGACTTTAACGCTAACGCGTCGGTGTAATCCGTCGCAAGCATCGACGCGTACGCCTCAAGCGCGTGAGTAACCGCGTCTATACCCGAAGCGGCGGTCAAACCTTTCGGTGCGGTCATGTGAAAATCCGCGTCTATAATTGCCATTTTAGGGAGCAGCTCATAGTCGGCAAGCGGATATTTTACGCCGCTCCGCTCGTCGGTGATTACCGCGAACGGCGTCACCTCGCTCCCCGTCCCCGCGGAGGTCGGAATAGCGATAAAATATGCCTTTTCTCCCATATGCGGGAAGGTATAGATCCTCTTTCTGATATCCGAAAAACGCATCGCCATATCCATAAAGTCAACTTCGGGGTGTTCGTACATTACCCACATAATTTTTGCCGCGTCCATAGCCGAACCGCCGCCGAGGGCGATGATACAGTCGGGACGAAACGCGGTCATTTGCGCCGCGCCCTCTTTGGCGCAAGCGAGAGTCGGGTCGGGCGCGACGTCAAAAAACGTCGTATGCTCGATACCCATTTCATTTAATTGGTCTGTAATCGGTTTTGTGTAACCGTTGGTATACAAAAATTTATCCGTGACGACAAAGGCGCGCTTTTTACCCAACACATTCTTTAATTCGTTGAGCGCGACGGGCAGACAGCCCTTTTTAAAATAGATTTTTTCGGGGGTTCTGAACCAAAGCATATTTTCTCTCCTTTCGGCAACCGTTTTGATATTGAGCAGATGTTTTACTCCGACGTTTTCCCCTACGCTGTTACCGCCCCACGTCCCGCAGCCGAGGGTCAAGGACGGAGCTAATTTAAAGTTGTAGAGGTCGCCGATACCGCCGTGTGAGGACGGCGTATTTACTATAATACGGCAAGTTTTCATACGGGCTTTAAAGACGTCGAGTTTTGCCCTATCCGTCGCGTTATTGAGATAAATGGACGCGGTGTGACCCAAGCCCCCGTCCTCTATCAGCCGCTCCGCTTTGTCGAACGCGTCATCAATGTCCTTTGCTCGATACATAGCGAGAACGGGCGAGAGTTTTTCGTGCGCAAATTCCTCGCTAAGCTCCACCGACTCCACCTCCCCGATCAAAATCTTAGTCTTTTCGGGGACGGTAACGCCCGCAAGCGCGGCAATCGTGAACGCCTTTTGTCCGACGATTTTAGCGTTTAGCGCACCGTTTATTATAATGGTCTTGCGTACCTTTTCAGTCTCTTCGGGGTTCAAAAAATAGCAGCCCCTATCCGCAAATTCCTTGCGAACGGGTTTGTATATGCTGTCGAGTACTATGACCGCTTGCTCCGACGCGCAAATCATGCCGTTATCAAAGGTCTTTGAATGGATAATCGAGTTGACCGCAAGAAGTATATCCGCACTGTCGTCAATGATAGCGGGGACGTTCCCCGGTCCGACCCCAAGCGCGGGCTTGCCGCTCGAATAGGCGGCTTTTACCATGCCGGGACCGCCCGTCGCCAAAATAATATCCGCTTCCCGCATAACGAGATTGCTCATCTCTAAGCTCGGTACGTCTATCCAACCGATGATATCCTCCGGAGCACCCGCCTCGACGGCGGCTTCTAACACCGCCTTTGCGGCGGCAATAGTCGAGTTTTTTGCTCTTGGGTGAGGACTGATGATTATGCCGTTACGGGTTTTAAGCGAAATCAAGGTCTTGAAAATAGCCGTCGACGTGGGATTTGTCGTCGGAATTACCGCCGCGATTATACCTATCGGTTCCGCTATCCTTTGAATCCCGTACGCCTTGTCCTCCTCGATTATGCCGCAAGTTTTTGTGTCCTTATACGCGTTGTAGATGTATTCGGCGGCAAAGTTGTTTTTTATCACCTTGTCCTCCACGATACCCATACCCGTTTCTTGTACCGCAAGCTTAGCCAGCGGTATGCGCAGCTTGTTTGCCGCAATCGCGGCGGCAAGAAAAATCTTGTCAACTTGCTCTTGCGTATAGGCGGAAAAAGTCTTTTGCGCCGCTTTTACGCGGGCAATCGCCTCCGTCAGCTTTTCCACGTTGTCCACCGTTTCATAAATTTTGTTTGCCATGTTGTTTTCTCCTATTATTTATTTTTTGCAGATATTATACCAAAATTACAACGACTTTTTAAGTTAAAAGTTGAGAGTTGAAAGTTGAAAAGTTATGATAATTAGAGTGTGATTTTGAGATTCTGCGCTATGCTCAGAATGACACCGACTTTTTGTCTGCAATTTTCAACTCTCAACCTTCAACTTTCAACTTAAAAAACTATTACTTTAGCTCCGAAACCTTCGGGATCAATAGCTGTTTAGCCAAATGACTCGACAGCATCGCCAGCGACGCCGCCATGTTTTCACTGCGAACTAAGATGTTTTCGGGAACGTCCAAATGCGTCGGCGCAAAATTCCAAATCGCAAGAATCCCGTTTTTTATCATCAAATTACAAACCGCTTGCGCCTCGCTTGTCGGTACGGTGATGATACCTATCTTCACTTTCATTCGCTTGCAAAGATTCTCAAACCTCGAAAGCGGAAAAATCGGTTTTCCCGAATCGGTTTTCCCGACTACGCTCTCGTCGACGTCAAACCCCGCAAGGATATTCAGACCGTAACCGCTAAAGCCTTTGTATTCCAAAAGTGCTTTCCCAAGCCGCCCCGCCCCGACAAGAACGGCGTCATTGATATCGTTATATCCGAGAAACTCCTCCAATTCGTCAATCAAATCCGCCGCAACGTATCCGATCTTAGGCTTTCCCGCGCTACTTACCGACGCTAAATCCTTGCGCACTTGAACCTCGCCCATGTTGAGCGCGGCTGCAATAGCCGTTGCGGAAATATTGTCGGATGCATTCGGGGGCAATGCCTTTAAATATCCGAGATAAGTCGGCAATCTCTGCAAAATTGCAATTGAGATACCGTGATATGACATGTTTTTCCCTCCTTTGAAAGTCGCTGACTAAGTTTTTTTAATCTCTTTCCTTTTCGCTCTACTCTGTAAAACCAAAATTTTAACAGTCGGTCTCCTAAGCTCAATATTATTATAACACACTTTCGCGCATTTTGTTATTAAAAAAAAGCATATCGATAAAAATATATCGATATATTTGCACCGAAATGCTAAAATTTTCGAAAAAACCCAAAAAATAAGCCTTGAAACAGAAAATTTCAAGGCTTTTTAAATATCTTTGATGTAAACGGTATAATTAGTGTTTGCCATTAAGTAACGGCTAATTGAATATAATCGTATAGATAGACTTGGAATCAGCCTCGAATTTATAACCTTCGCCCGTCGAGAGATATGCGTTCAGCCCGCCCGAATAAACCATATCGAGTTGCAAAACACTGTCCGTTTTATATACCGTTATATTCGAATAATTTGTCGGAAATTTGATATTGACGCGTCTTCCGGTATTATTTGAAAGGATGACCACGGTACCGGCGGCGGTCTTAAACGCAGTGGAGTAAAGTTCGTTCGATTTTATCGGATTGGTAATATGCGACTTGATATGAATATCGCCGGGATTGACAAAT
>JAITOQ010000252.1 GCA_031289865.1 Clostridiales bacterium | reverse complement strand
ATAGGCTTTTTGCGTGCAAAGCGCAGGACTGGAAAGAACGTACCGATAAACGATATAAAGAGTGACAGCGCGGCGAGGAGCGCGATTTGACGGATTCCGAAGTTTAGGATATTGACGAGGGAGTTAAACAAGCCGCACAATATGCCTATCGTGAGTACCGACAGTATCCAAATGACCGTACCGATAAAAACGCTCTCCGTAAAGAAAATTTTAAACACGTCGGAGTTTCTCGCGCCGATTGCGCGGAGAATCCCGATTTCCTTTTTCTTATTTGCGATACTTGTCCCGATAAAATTGACGAGGAGCAGTCCGCTGAAAAACATCAAAATTATACTGATCCAACAGATGTTTTGTTTTGCAAGCATGGTCAATTCATGGATTGTATTCGTTATGCCGAACACCACCGATTGAGGTGCAAAGCGTTCGTTTTGCGGCTCGCCGTATATGGGAAACGACTCAAGAAAGGTGAATTCGGACAAGGTTTTAAGGGTTTTTGTATCGGTTTTGAGGTCGCCCGTAAGGCAGAGAAAGGTCGCGGACACATCGTTGACCGCATACGTTATACGTAGGTTCTCATGGTCTTCGTCGGACAAATAGACGGCATATGAATTCTCGTCCCAAGAGGCGCCGAGCGGTATGCCTACGATATGATATGTGTCTAAGGCATCAATTTCGGTTGTAGATTTATTATTTGTATCATCGTTCCAATCATAATAGTTTGAGATAATCTGCTTTATAAGCTCGACGCTATCCCCATAATGTTCAATATAGTAGTCAAAAAGTTCTTCGTGCGTGAGACTGTAATAATAAGATGAATCGTTTTGATTGGAGAGAAAATTTATCAGTATTTGATAGCCGACGATGATTTCATTTTTTTCCAATTTACCGCTAAACGACGAAGCGGTATATAGTGAAAGTACACGGTCGGACGGGTTTGGTATTAACTCAAAGTGTTGTTGATTTGACCAGCCTCTATCGGTATCGTCGATTTGGAATAAGAGTTGTTCGGTAATAGAAAGAGAGCTTTTGTCGGTGTTTTGATATCTAGTACGATATGTAGAAAACGAATTGCTTTTTGTAAACAAGTCTTTTTTTGCAAAAAAGCACGCGCCGATAGAGCCGACAAAATCGGAAGAGACAAGACCGTCGAGGAGCGGCACGGAAAAAATCCCGTTCATTTTGTCCAAGTCGACGGTTGTTACAACGCCGGTGATTTTAGCCCCGAAAGCCGTACCGCTATTGAGATAGGTCGGGAGAAGCAGTCCGACAAAATCATCGATATGCTGAATCCTTTTTGTTGAGTTTGCGGTGGTATAAGAGCTTGGCATTCCCATGTTACCGCCGTCGGACGGACGACCGACGTCTATTTCAAATATCGGCATTTCCTTACCGATATAGTATTGAGCAATCCATAGCGGAATCAAGACTTCGTTATACGCCGTCGGCATACGGCTGTTTAAAGACGCAAAGCGCAAGCCGAGCGCGGCAAAGTCGTCTTCTTCGAGTTCGATCAATTGATATTCGTTAAAATAGTCGTAAGAGTTTACGGCGGTGTTGTAAGAGTTAGAGGAGTAGGGATTTTGTATGTTAAATCGGTACGGGCTTGCGCTATATACGTTCATACCGGTTTTGTCCCTTAGAAGCGCAGTGTCTTGACGGGAAAGGTTGTTTCTGTCGGAATTTTCGCTACCCTTGTAGACCCGTACGGCGGACGCGCCTAAGTTGTAGGAGGTCTTTAGTTCCGCGCCGATATAATCGTAGCTTGCGAGTACGTCAAAAAATCCGAACATGACAAGCGATACAAAGGTCAAAAAAATCGTGAATGCAAGACGGATTTTTTTGTATTTTAGATTGGAAAGCCCCAACCCGATCCCGATTTTTACGGGCAGTTTGGATTTTATCAGCTTAAACGAACCATCCGAATAAAAGGTTTTATCGGTGTACTGTGTTTTTTCAAAGTCGGGATTTGGGGCGGCAAGTTCGGGTTCGCGCTCCGCGGTGCGTTCGGACGTCGGCTTTTCGCTTGTTTCGGCGGGACGGACGCCGAAACGCGCCTCGTCGGCAGCCGCTTTAAACAAGAGATAATTTAATTCGTCTAAATCGGCGGGCGATAAACGCGCCCCTTTTTTTAGGCGAATAGTACAGCTGTCGAGTACCGTAAACGGCTTTTCGTTTGTCTTTGCGGACGGTGCAGCGAGGCTCGTATGAGGCGAAAAAGCGTTGTCCGCGGGAGGTGCAATGAGGCTCGCACGATGTGAAAAAGTATAGCTTGACGGGCCTTTTTCGCTCGCCGCTTTTCGTGCGCGGTCGTCGATAATTTTGCCGTCCTTTAGCTCTATTATACGGTCGGCATAACGCTCCGCGTTTTCGCGGTCGTGCGAAACGACGACGACGAGTTTTTCCGCGCTCAAGGATTTTAAGACCTCAAAGACTTGTTTGCCCGTAGCGGAATCCAAAGCCCCCGTCGGTTCGTCCGCTAAAATGACGTCGGGATTTTTTATGAGTGCGCGTGCGATAGCCACCCGCTGTTTTTGCCCGCCCGAGAGCTCCGTCGGTTTTCTGTCGTAATAGTCTTCGAGTCCCACGCGTTTTAGGATTGTTTTTACCGCGTCGGGGTCGGATTTTTTATTTTGAAGTTCGGAGGCGAGTGATACGTTTTGACCGATCGTATAGCTCTCCAATATGTGAAATTCCTGAAAGACAAAGCCCACATATGTATTGCGGTAGCTGTCAAAATCGTCTGTCTTAAAGTCCTTACAAGATTTTCCTTTGACGACGATTTCACCGCCCGATATAGAATCCAAACCCCCGATCAAGTTTAAGAGGGTGGATTTTCCCGAACCCGATTTTCCGAGAAGAAAAATCATGCCGCGTTCGGGCAGCTCCAAATTTACCGAATCAAGCGCGGTCACTTTCGCGCCCTTTGACGGGGAATAAATTTTTTTGAGATTTAAAAGCTTGATCACAAAACGCCTCTCCTTTTTTTACAAATTTTTAGGGCGCACACACGACGCCCTTTTTTAAACGGCTTATATTATAATATAAATTCATAAGAATATCAACGGATTTTGCGTGGAGTTTTTTTTTAATGCAAAATGCAGAATTGCGGATAAAAAGTAGGTGTCATTTTGTTTGAGTATGTGTCATTCTGAGCGAAGAGACACCTCAACTTTCAACTTTCGACTTTCAATTTTCAATTCCAAAGCGGTCTTTTTTTTGCAATAAAACCGTATATTGGTTATTATGGTAAATCATATCACTTCGGGGAGCGGAAACGCGGACATTATTTTTTTACACGGATTCGGCGGTTCGACAAAGAGCTTCGAGTATTTTGCAAACCGCTTAAACGGTCGTTATCGGACGACGCTTTTGGATTTTTACGGATTCGGGCATACGCCGCCGCTCGAAAGGGCGATGGATATCGACGATTACGTTCGTTCGGTAGAGGAGCTTATGGACGCTTACGGAATGCGGCGCGTCATGTTGGTAGGACATTCCTTCGGCGGGCGTGTCGCAATCAAGCTTGCCGCAAAGGGCGATACGCGTATAAAAAAATTAGTGCTTGCGGATAGCGCGGGAATACTTCCGAAGCGCGGTTTTTCGTATTATGTCAAGGTCTATACCTACAAATTTTTTAAAAAACTGCATATCACTCTAAACACGGGGAGCAGTGATTACCGAGGGCTGTCCGAGGTCATGAAACAGACCTTTGTCAAGGTGGTCAACGAGGATCTCGAACCGTATTTAGAAAAAATTAAGTGTCCGACCTTGATCGTTTGGGGCGAAAACGACAAGGACACCCCGCCCGAAATGGGAGAAATCATGGAGCAAAAAATCCCGAACGGCGAACGGGTCGTTTTTTTGGGGTGCGGTCATTTTGCATACATTGAGGAAGCGGGACGTTTTTTGCGAATTTTGGAAGCGATGATGGAGGGGGAGTAACGCTTTTTTTAGCGGGAGCATATAATGTTATTACTTTTAAAATGCAGAATGCAAAATGTAGAATGCAGAATTGCGGATTTTAAAGAAGTCTGTGTCATTCTGAGCGAAGCGAAGAATCTAAAACGGTAACGTGCAATGGTAGGAGCAAATATGTTTTTATTGCCTTTCGTATCCTCAGTCCTCACGGTGTTGATCCTTTATCGGTTCGCGGGATTTCTTCAGCTCAACACTTACCTTGTAGGGAAATGTCTGAAAAATTATGCGGCGAAGGAATATGCGGAATACACCGTTTTGACTTCCGCGGGGCTTTTTTTTCTCGCGGTAAGCGTGTACATAGAGAGTATTGCGGTATTGGTCGGACTATATGCAGTATATGTAGTTTTTGCCGCGCTTTTTACGGTTATCCGCAATGTAAAGCTAAATAAAAACGCAAAGACTCCTCTCGTTTTTACCAACCGCGTCAAGAGATTGTATGCGGCGGTATTTTTGTGTAATCTTCTGCTTTTCGGCGCGTTGTATTTCCTTTGCGGCGTCAAATATTATTTTATAATTGCTTACTTAATTTTTTGCTTCTATACCGCCGATTTTGCGTTGATTTCCGCGTTCGCGAGCGTCTTTGAACGGGCGAATAACCGACGCTATGTAAAACGTGCGGCGGCGCGGCTATCGGGCTTTAAGACCTTAATCCGCGTAGGTATAACGGGGAGTTACGGAAAGACCTCCGTCAAAAATATATTCGCTCTAATGGCGGAAAAAAGGTACCGCACGGTAGCGACCGAAAAAAATTTTAATACTCCGCTCGG
The DNA here is from genome assembly GCA_031289865.1 of Clostridiales bacterium. Classification (GTDB taxonomy): domain Bacteria; phylum Bacillota; class Clostridia; order Christensenellales; family JAISNN01; genus JAISNN01. Next base: position 2,897 of record JAITOQ010000252.1, on the reverse strand, counting down.
TATTGCAAAAAGCGTAGAGCGGTTGAACGGCGAAACGGAGATATTTGTCGCCGAAATGGGCGCGAGACGGCGGGGTGAGATCGCGGAGCTTTGCGCGGTCGTTTGCCCCGATTACGGGATATTGACGGGAATCACCGCACAGCATATGGAAACCTTTAAGACTATCGAAGCGGTGAGCGAAACAAAATCCGAACTTTTTTACGCGCTAAAGGCGGGCGGGGTATGCGTCCTAAATGCGGACGACGGGCATATTCGCGGCTTGCCGTTTTTTGACGCGCCTAACGTCCTTCGTGCGGGGACGGCTAACGCGTCGGAGGGCGATGCTAAGAGTGTCCTTCGTGCGGGGACGGCGGCTTTGGATTGTTATGCCGAAAACCTGATTTTTGATAGCGAGGGCAGCCGCTTCGAGCTTTGCTTCGGCTACAAGCCTAAAAAAGACGAGTCCGTCGGTATCACGCGAATCGCGAGAAAAAAGAAAATCACGGTAGCGACCTCCGTGGTCGGGCGCGCAAACGTCGTCAATATCACTGTCGCCGCCGCGCTTGCGTACTATATCGGAGTGAGCGCGGACAAGATTGCGGAGGCGATTGCGGATATTGTCCCCGTACCTCATCGGACGGAGATTATAAAGAGCGGTCGGCTCACCGTCATCGACGACACCTACAACAGCAATCCCGTCGGCGCATGCGCCGCTCTCGAAACCTTAAGACTTTTTGAGGGGAGGCATATTGTCGTTGCGTGCGGCTTTGCCGAACAAGGCAAAAATCTCGAATCGGCAAACCGTGCGTTCGGGCGCGACATTGCGGCAGCCGCGGAATTTGCCGTCTTGATAGGCACGGGCGCAAAATTCATTCGCGATGGACTTACGGAGCACGCCTTTCCGTCCGAAAACATACGCGAATATCCGACGCTTGCGGCTGCAAAACGGGAGTTTTCAAGTCTGTTTAGGCAAGGGGACGTCGTGTTGTTTGAGAATGATATGCCCGACAATCTTTGAAAGTTGAAAATTGAAAGTTGAAAGTTGAAAATTAAGGGTCGCTCCGCTCCGATAAAAAAGCAATTGTTCCTATTGTAGGGGACAGAGACCGGCTCGTCCCGTATCCGAATAAAAAAAGTCAATATCATTCTGAGCTTGCGAAGAATCTCAAACGTTAGCCGTAGAACCGCGATACAAAAATCGGACGAATGTCCGACGGGGTGGTTAAACGTCGGTTAGATATAAAACAAAAAAAAGAGGATTAAAAAAATGAAACAAAATCTTTTGGTGGTATTCGGCGGCAAATCATGCGAACACGACATTTCCGTCATCACGGCGGTTCAAGCGATGAATCATGCGGACGGGGGGAAGTATGAGATTATTCCGCTCTACATAAGAGAGGGGTTATACACGGGTAAGCGGCTCACGGAGCTTGAAACCTACCGTGATTTTGATGGGAACAAAGCGCGTCTAAGGCGTGCGGAATTTGCTTTCGGAGGGATAAAAACCTATCGGTTTCCGTGGGCGAAACGGTACGTCCCGATAGACTGCGCGCTCCTCTGCTGTCACGGCGGTATAGGCGAAAACGGCGGTCTTCAGGGGCTTTTAGAGTTTTACGGAATCCCGTACACCTCGCCCGATACGGCGGCGTCGGCGGTGTGCATGGACAAGGTTTTGACCAAAGAGGTATTGCTTTCTTTGGGTCTGCCCGTTCTCCCGTATTTTGTCGCGTACGACAGCGAAATCGACGGTATAGAACCGCCGAAAAACCTCTCTTATCCGTTGATTGTCAAGCCCGCTTCGCAAGGGTCGAGTATCGGGATTGCGGTCGCTCACAGCTTAGACGAATTAAAGAGCGCGTGTCTCACGGCGGCTGAATTCGGGCGAAAAATCCTTGTCGAAACCGCGCTCACTGACTTTTACGAAATCAACTGCGCGGCGGTCAAAAGAGATGGAAAAATTTTGGTTTCCGAATGCGAAAAGCCCGTTTCGTGGAGCGAATTTTTGAGCTTTGACGAGAAGTATTTGAGCGGGGGAAAAGCCGACGGAAAAAGCGGCGGCGAGGGAAAAAGCGCATCGGAGGGAATGAAAAGTCTCAAGCGCGAGTATCCCGCAAAGCTGCCTAAAGCCTTAAAAAAGAGCATTGTAAATTTTACGGAAAAGGCGTATTCCGCGTTAGATATGCGCGGAAGTGTCAGAATCGACTTTTTGGTCGATAGGTCGGAGGGGCGCGTCTATCTCAACGAGATAAACACTATTCCGGGGTCGCTTGCGTACTACCTTTTTGAAAAAAACGGGATAAGCTTCGGCGAGCTTATCGACATTGCAGTCCTTGAGGGGATCGCCGACAAACGCCGCGGCGACCAAAAAAACTACGTCTACGAATCGAGCGTCTTAGAAACTCAAAACGGAACGAAGAATGTAAAATTGAACGTTGAGGATTAAAAATAACCCCAAAACGCTTGCCAAAATTCCTAAAAACATGATATAATATGCCTACAATATAGGCAACGAGCGGTGTAAATCACATAAGTCCGGTTGATTTACGCGCTCGTTTTTTTTATGCAAAAAAAAAAGAAAATCATGCAAAAAAAGCATAAAAAATAGTAGCCGCCCAAAAAAAATCGTGCAAAAAAAACCATAAAAAAGGATAGCCGTCTCAAAAAGAATATGCAAAAAAAGAAAATTAGGAGTCAAAAAACATGAATACAACCGAAAACACTCTCCCTCAAAATAAAATGGCTACCAAACCTATCGGAAAGCTCATGCTTGGCATGGGTCTTCCGATGATACTTTCGATGGTGCTGCAAGCGTTTTACAACATTGTCGACAGTTATTTTGTCAGTCGGATGCCCGACACGGCGGCGGTCGTCGGAGTAGGCGAGTACGGCATGAACGCGCTCACGCTCTCATTCCCTAT
>JAITOQ010000244.1 GCA_031289865.1 Clostridiales bacterium | reverse complement strand
GGACAGAAAGTATATATTTTTCACGCAGACACAGCAAGTTGTTACTAAGAACAAGGATAAATCATTGAAGTGCGCAACGCCGTTTTTGCCTACGGCTTTTCAAAAGAAAAACGGGGAGCATTCATATTATCACTCAAACAAGTTAACGCTGACAAAGAGTTTTTTAAAAATAGGAGACAAGGACGCAATCACGTTTTTAGAGAGTTACTGGGATGAGTGGTTGACTTCGGACAGCAACCAGTACCGCTTACAAACAAAAGACGGCAAGGGCTATTATGCTCCCGCAAGTAGTTTCGTTGTTTTCATCGGAAAAGATGCGCGGCTTTGGAAGTGCAACAAATGTCAAAAGGTAACGCAATTCAATATAGGCGGCAAATGCGTTAAGCCTAACTGTAACGGGCTTTTGACGCGCCTTGATACGGATGAGTTTTGTAAAGATAACTACTATGCAATGCGTTACGAAAGCGAAAAGGTTTCGCCGCTATTTGTAAAAGAGCATACGGCGCAGCTTGCCAAAAAAGAAGCGTTAGAATATCAGCAGTTATTCATTCGGAAAGAAATAAACGCTTTGTCATGCTCGACGACATTTGAAATGGGTGTTGATGTGGGCGACTTGGAAACCGTGTTTTTACGCAATATTCCGCCGCTTGCCTCCAACTATGCGCAAAGGGTAGGACGTGCGGGCAGAAGCATAAATGCCGCCGCTTTTGCGCTTACATTCGCACGGCTAAGCTCACATGATTTTACGTTTTTTGACCGCCCAAAAGAGATGATTAACGGCGCAATTTATCCGCCGCAATTCAAACTGGATAATGAAAAAATTATCAAACGTCATATTTATGCCGTTGCACTCAGTCTATATTTGAAGCATCATCCGGATTTGTACGAGGGTAACAATGCAAGAATGTTCATAAATGAAAGAGGGTACGAGGGTTTTTTGAACTGGGTGGAAAGCAAATCGGACGAATTGAAAATGCTACTAAAAAATTCGATACCGAGCGAGTTGTGGCGTATGCCAAAAATAGAAATAGAAACGTTCGGATGGCTTGAAGATTTCTGCGGGGAGAAAGGCAGATTTACAACGCTTGTCGAGGAATTTGAAAAAAATATAGAGTTCCTCAAAAAAGAACGGGACAAGGCGTTAAAAGTCAAGGATACCGCTACAGCGCATATGTTTGAGATTAAACTTGACCGCTATCAAAAGAACGATTTAATAGATTTTTTAGTAAGAGGTAATATTTTACCGAAATACGGCTTTCCGGTGGACTCGGTTGAGTTAACGCAGAATATAACCTCGAAAAACTTCAAGTCGCTAAACCTAAGCCGTGATTTATCTGTTGCTATTGCCGAATATGCCCCATCTGCGGAAGTGGTCGCAGACGGTGGGCTTTATACAAGCCGATATATAAGAAAGCCTATAGTTAATAAAAGCGAGTCAAGCAATTTTGAGGTTTCATATATTGCAGAATGTACCGATTGCAAGCATGTCAATTACCGCAACATGCCCGTCGGCGTTGACGGACAACCGTGCGCGATTTGCGGTAAGGTGCTTAAGTTAATGGATTTTCATAGAAGTATAGAGCCGCGGGCAGGGTTTATTGCCGAAAAAGATGTGCAGGAAGTTCCGCTTAGTTCACAAGAACGGAAATATAAAACCGAAGCAATTTATATTGGTGACAAAAACGCTTATCCTATAGATACATTCGAATACACTTTTGGAAAAACCAAGATAAAGGTTGAATCTACGGCAAACGACTCGCTTGTTGTAAAATCTACCGAGCGGTTTTACGTTTGCTCTAAATGTGGTTATTCAATAGCGAGTGATGAAACGAGCAAACTCAATAAATATTCAGACTATAAGCGTGGTGTAAAAAGAATTCAAACGGGTGAGACACACGACAACCCGTTTGGCAAGGGTAAGTGCGAAAACACCGAACTTATGCGGTACTGGCTACACCATGAATTCAAGACAGATGTTGCAAAGATAACATTTGAAACGGATACCGCCGATGCGGATACCATGCTTTCGGTTATGTATGCGCTTCTGAATGCTTTTGCCAACACCTTAAGTATTGAAAAGCGTGATATAAAAGCCTGTTTGACCTATAAATGTGAAAACGGGGAGTTTGAACACAAAATTATTATTTATGACTCCGTGCCGGGTGGTGCGGGGCATTCGCGTAGACTTATTACGCAGGACGGCGCAATTTTAAAGCAAGTAATATTGAATGCAATACAACTTTTAAAAGCGTGCAACTGTGAACCGTCATGCTATAAGTGCCTCCGCAATTATGAAAATCAAAAAATCCACGAAATACTGGATAGGCAAAAAGCGTTGAAATTTCTTGAACAATTGGTATAGAGCAAATAAATGTGTCTTTGTATGATTTGGTGATAGATTAACGAAAGATACTTTTTCGTGGTGGAAAATGAGCGCGAATGTGGGAGATGCCTTCAAACAGAAGATATAAATAACGCATTGTTTATCGAATGGCGGCAACAACTCTTCGTCAAAACACAGCAAAAACGCTCAAATAATTACAGCAAAAACACGCAATAAAACTTGACAAAAATACTCAACGGCGGTATAATGACAGCAAAGGAACGGTGTGTGAGCTATTATGGATTATTTGCCGAGGATATTGGATAAAAAGCTGGAAGAAACATTGGAGTGTATCGGCGCGGTTTTGATTGTCGGACCTAAGTGGTGCGGGAAAACAACGACCGCCGAGATGTATGCAAAGAGTGTAATCAAAATGCAAGATCCCGACAAAAGTCAAGGATATTTAGTGACGGCGCAGACTAAGCCGTCATTGTTGCTACAAGGAGAAAATCCGAGACTGATTGATGAGTGGCAGGTTGCACCCGTGCTGTGGGACGCGGTTCGGACTCAAGTAGACGCGAGAGGCGGGGACGGGTTGTTTATTCTTACTGGTTCGACCTCGGTGGACGAGTCTAAAATTATGCATTCGGGCACGGGCAGAATAGCGAGGCTTGTGATGCGCCCGATGAGCTTGTCGGAGTCGAAAGAATCAAACGGGACGATTTCTTTACAAAAGCTGTTTAGCGACAAGGACTATGATATTGACGGCGCAAAATCGGATTTATCCGTGGAGCGGCTGATTTTTGTGGCGTGTCGCGGCGGTTGGCCGGCGAGTCTGAAGAAGAGTACCGACAAGGCGACTTTATTTGTCGCGTCTTCCTATCTCGATAATATTTGCGA
>JAITOQ010000239.1 GCA_031289865.1 Clostridiales bacterium | reverse complement strand
CGTATGTACGCTTTTTTTTATGCGGTAGCCCAAGATACACACGGGTGAGTTTATACCCGATAAGTTAGGAGGACACTTAAGCATGGCAGGACAAAGAATCAGAATCCGTATGAAAGCATACGAACCGTCGCTCATCGACCTCTCCGCGGAGAGAATCGTCGAGACCGTCAAAAAAGCGGGCACAAAGGTCTCCGGACCTATTCCGCTCCCGACCGAAAGAGAGATCGTTACGATCCTCCGTTCGCCGCACAAGTACAAGGACAGCCGCGAACAATTCGAGATTCGGACGCACAAGAGAATCATAGACATCTACAATCCGACCCCAAAAACGATAGATCTTCTTATGAAGTTGGATTTGCCGGCGGGTGTGGACATTAAGATTAAGCTCTGATTCATCTATAACAGACAATCATTAAAAAGCGGAATTCGGGACACCGTTTTTCCGCACTATATAAAGATATCAAATTATATATATAAAAAACACAAAAAAATAAAGCAAAATTACGGAGGTGAACTTTATCGTGGATAAAGCAATCATTGGAGTCAAGCTCGGAATGAGCCAAATTTTTGCTGAGGATGGACGTGTAATACCGGTTACGGTAGTGCAAGCGGGTCCATGTCCGATAGTGCAAAAGAAAACCGTTGAAAAAGACGGGTACGACGCGCTTCAAATCGCGTTCGGAGAGATCAAAGAAAAGAACGTCAACAAGCCGCAAAAAGGGCAATTCAAAAAAGCTAACGTACAGCCTAAGAGATTTTTGAGAGAAATCAAGCTCAAGGATGCAAAAAACTACGAGGTCGGACAAGAGATCAAATGCGACGTATTTAAGGTCGGCGACAAGATCGACGTGGTCGGCAAGACACGCGGCAGAGGCTTTACGGGTACGGTTCAGCGTTGGAATATGCACACGGGCCCTATGGCTCACGGTTCGGGTTATCACAGAGGGGTAGGTTCTATGGGATCGAACTCCGACCCGTCGAGAGTATTCAAGAACAAGAAGATGCCCGGACAATACGGAAACGAGCAAGTTACTATTCAAAATCTTCTCATCGCGAAGGTTGACGCAGAGAGAAACCTCCTTTTGATAAAGGGAGCCGTTCCCGGCGTAAAGGGTACGCTTATTCTCGTCCGCAGCAGCGTTAAGAGCGGCAAATAAGGAGCGATTGATTATGAAACAGAATTTATACGATATAAAAGGACAGGTCGTCGGCGATATCGAGCTTGACGACACCCTTTTCGGAGCGGAATACAACGAAGCGTTGATTCATCAAGTGGTCGTCGCTCAGCTTGCGAACAAAAGGCAAGGGACGGTTTCAAACCTGACCCGTGCGGAGGTTCGCGGGGGCGGCAGAAAGCCGTACCGCCAAAAGGGAACGGGCAGAGCCAGACAAGGCTCGATTCGTTCGCCTCAGTGGACCAAGGGCGGAATTGTCTTCGCCAAAAAGCCGAGAGATTTTTCGCAAAAAGTCAACAAGCAAGCCAAGGATTTAGCTCTTAGGAGCGCGCTTTCCGCAAAGGTTTCGGACGGTAATTTCATCGTCTTAAACGAATTAAAAATCGCGGTAGGCAAGACCAAAGAGATCGCGTCGGTATTAAACGCTCTTGGGATCGAAAAAAAGGTTCTCTTAGTCACCGCCGAAAAGGACGAGTTAATCGTCCGTGCGGGCAACAATCTCCAAAATCTCGTAACGACGACGGCGGAGCTTGTCAACGTCTATGACATCGTGGCGAATGCAAAATTTGTGATCACCGCGGACGCCGTAAAAAAACTTGAGGAGGCTTACGCATCATGACGCACGCTCACGATATTATCATCAGACCCGTACTCACCGAAAAGAGTTATTCGGGGATAGAAGGAAAGGTTTATACCTTTGTCGTCTCGAAAAAAGCAAACAAGCTTGACATCAAAAACGCGATCGAAACCATCTACAAAAACCTCGGCATCAAGGTCGAGAGAGTAAATACGGTCAACGTACGCGGCAAAATCAAGAGAATGGGTAAAAATTCGGGCAGAACCCCGTCTTACAAAAAGGCGATCATCAAATTGACGGCGGACAGTAAGACCATTACCGAGTTTGACAGCCTCAACTAAGAGAAGGAGAAGAAGTTATGGCTATTATAAAGTACAAACCGACTACTCCGGGACGTCGCGGAATGTCCGTTTCGTCCTTCAGCGAGCTGACGAAGTTTAAACCCGAAAAAAGTCTTGTCGAGTCAAAAGACAAGTCGGGCGGCAGAAATAACACGGGTAGGATCACCGTTCGTCACATCGGCGGCGGCAACAGAAACAAATACAGATTCATCGATTTTAAACGGGACAAGGACAACGTACCCGCAAAAGTCGCGGGAATCGAATACGATCCGAACCGTTCCGCAAATATTGCGCTTCTCCACTATGCCGACGGCGAAAAGAGATACATTCTCGCGCCCGTGGGCTTAAATCAAGGAGATACGGTTATCAGCGGAGCCGGCGCGGACATAAAGGCGGGTAATGCGCTCCCGATAGAAAACATTCCGGTCGGTACGTTTATCCACAATATAGAGATGCAGCCCGGTAAGGGCGGTCAGCTTGCGCGTGCGGCGGGTATATCCGCTCAGCTCATGGCGAAAGAGGGCAAATATGCCACTATTCGTCTGCCGAGCGGTGAGGTCAGACTCATTCTCTTAAAATGCAAGGCGACAATCGGTCAAGTCGGGAATATCGAACACGAGTTGATTTCTTACGGCAAGGCGGGCAGAAAGCGTCATATGGGCATCAAGCCGACGGTCAGAGGCGTGGTCATGAATCCTTGCGATCACCCGCACGGCGGCGGCGAGGGCAAATCCCCCGTCGGTATGCCGAGTCCCGTTACCCCGTGGGGCAAGCCTACGATGGGTTATAAGACGAGAAACAAGAGAAAGAGCAGCAAATATATCGTTAAGAGGATCAATTAGGGGGGTATGGTATGAGCAGATCGGTAAAAAAGGGTTTCTTTGTACAAGAAAGCCTTATGAAAAAAATCAATCTTCTCAATGAGAAGGGCGAGAAAAGAGTTATCAAAACCTGGTCAAGAGCCTCCACGGTCACACCCGAGATGATAGGGCATACTATTGCGGTTCACGACGGGAGGAAACATATTCCGGTGTATATCACCGAAGATATGGTCGGGTGTAAGCTCGGCGAGTTTGCACCGACGCGTACCTACAAGGGACACGCGGGCGACAAAGCCTCGGGCAAGAAATAGGAGGAAGTTATGGCGAAACGGTTAAAAGAAAAAGCGGCTAAACGGCAGGAAACGGCGGATCAACGTCCGTATGCCGTCGCTAAATATATCAGGATTTCCCCTTCTAAGGTCGGAGTTGTACTCGATCTCATCAGAGGGCAGGGTTACAGCGACGCGGTCGCGATCCTCGTGAACGTCCCGAAATCGGGAAGCTCCGTGGTCAAAAAGGTTTTGGATTCCGCGGCGGCGAACGCCGAACACAACAAGGGCTTGTCAAAAGCCGATCTCTATGTGGCGGAGGCTTTCGCGGGCCCCGGTCCTACGCTCAAACGGATTATGCCGAGAGCAAAGGGCAGCGCGGACAGAATTTTAAAACGTACGAGTCATATTACGGTAATCCTTGACTCAAAGACCGAATAGGAGGGAAATTCATGGGACAAAAAGTTAATCCGCACGGGATGCGGGTAGGGGTCATCAAGGGTTGGGATACCCAATGGTATGCCGAAAAGAAGGATTTCTCAAAATATCTCGTCGAGGACTACAGGATCAGAACCTTTTTAAAGAAAAAGTACTATCAGTCCGCGATTTCCAAAATCTTGATTGACAGAAGCGCGAACAAATTGAGCGTTGTGATTTACACGGCGCGTCCGGGTGTCATTATCGGCAAAGCGGGCGCGGGCGTCGAGATTATAAAGAAAGAGCTTGCGGATCTTTGCAAAAACAAAGCCGCAAAGATTGCCATCAGTATTATGGAGGTCAAACGCCCCGATACCGAGGCGCAATTGGTCGCCGAAAATATTGCGGCGCAGCTTGAAAAGAGAATACAATTCAGAAGAGCCATGAAGCAAGCTATGATGCGCGCTACAAAAGCGGGCGCGAAAGGGATAAAGACCATGGTCGCGGGACGGTTGGACGGCGCGGAAATCGCGAGAGTCGAGCATTACCACGAAGGGTCGATCCCACTCCATACGCTGAGAGCCGACATAGATTACGGCTTTGCCGAGGCACACACGACCTTCGGCGTTATCGGCGTCAAGGTTTGGGTGTATAAGGGAGAAATCCTTTTGAAATCCGTCGTACGGGAAGGAGGAGAACACAATGTTAATGCCTACCAGAGTAAAGAGACGCCGCGTCATGCGCGGCAGAATGAAAGGGCACGCACATTCGGGGAATACGCTTGCGTACGGAGATTTCGGCTTAATAGCCCTCGAACCCGCATGGATCACCTCCAATCAGATCGAGGCGGCGCGTGTCGCAATGACGCGTTTTATCAAAAGAGGCGGACAAGTTTGGGTGGATATATTTCCTCACAAGCCCGTCACCAAAAAGCCCGCGGAAACCCGCATGGGCAGCGGTAAAGGTTCTCCCGAATATTGGGTCGCGGTTGTAAAGCCGGACAGAGTTATGTTTGAAATGTCGGGTGTTCCCGAAGAAGTCGCAAGAGAAGCGTTAAGACTTGCCATGCACAAGCTTCCGATCAAATGCAAGTTCGTCAAAAAAGAGGACTTAAAGAGCATGGATAAGCAAAATATTTCGGAAGGCGGGAAAGAATAATGGACGCAAAAGATTTATTTGTCTTAAATAACGAAGAGCTGAACAAAAAACTGAACGATTTAAAAGCCGAGCTTTACGCGCTCCGCTTTAAACACGCGACGAATCAGCTCACAAATCCTCTCGTCATCGTTGACACAAAGAGGGATATTGCAAGAGTAAAAACCATTCTCCGTCAAAGAGAATTAAACATTTCCGTAGAGCCGCAGGCCTCTGTCAAGAAATCGAAGTAAGAGGGGTAAGGAATAATGTCTGAAACAACCGAAAGAAACTTGAGAAAGAGCAGAACCGGCATAGTGGTGAGCAATAAGATGGACAAAACCGCCGTTATTGCGATTACGGAGCGGGTAAAAGATCCGCTGTACAAAAAAATTGTCAAAAGAACAAAAAGACTAAAAGTTCACGACGAAAACAACGAGCTTAATGTCGGCGATAAGGTACTTGTTATCGAAACCCGCCCGATCAGTAAGGACAAACATTGGCGGCTCGCGGAAATCGTCGAGAAGGCGAAATAGGAGGGGGCTATGATACAACCACAGACACGTTTAAAAGCCGCCGATAACACGGGTGCAAAAGAGATCATGTGTATCAGAGTACTCGGCGGGTCGTTCAGAAGGAGCGGCAATATCGGCGATGTTATCGTTGCCTCCGTCAAGACTGCCACACCGGGCGGCGTCGTCAAAAAAGGCGACGTTGTAAAAGCGGTTATCGTCCGTACCCACAAGGGTATCAGACGTCCAGACGGCACGCATATCAAGTTTGACGACAACGCGGCGGTCATTATCGACAACCAAAAACAGCCGAAAGGCACCAGAATTTTCGGGCCCGTGGCAAGAGAGCTTCGTGAAAAAGATTACATGAAGATTATCTCTCTCGCACCCGAAGTGCTGTAGGAGGGTCTTTATGAATAATGTGAAAAAAGGCGACGTCGTCATGGTAATCAGCGGCGCAAACGCGGATAAAACCGCGACCGTCGTTTCGGTAAATACCGAGACGAACCGCGTGACCATCGAGGGCGAAGGCATCAAAAAGATCAAAAAGAGCGTCAAACCTAAACGCGCTCAGGATAAGGGCGGTATAATCGAGCAGGACGGAACGGTTCACGTTTCAAACGTCATGCCGATATGCGGAAAATGCAACAAGCCGACCCGCGTTTCCCACAAAGAAATCGAAGTCGAAGGTAAGACCAAAAAGGTCAGAGTATGCGTTAAATGCGGAGAAGTTCTCGAATCGCCAAAGCTTTCCCAAACCAAAAAAGAGGGAAAAGCAAAGGTGAGAAAGATTGCGAGAAAGTCCGATAAAGATAACGCTGAAGAAAAATAGGAGGAAATCTTTAAATGGCGGAAAAAGCAGTGAAAACGAAAGCCCAAGAGCCTTCTGTTAAAAAGGTTGAAAAGGCGGAAAAGACCGAGAACCGCTTGAAAAAGCAGTACAAAGAGGTCGTTATACCGGCTCTCGTAAAGCATTTCAATTATACGAATATCAACGAAGCTCCGAAGCTCGTCAAGATAGTCATCAATATGGGCTACGGAGATATCAAGGACAACGCAAAGAGCGTACAAGGCGCGATCGAGGAGCTTCGCCAAATAGCGGGGCAAAAGCCGATCATCACAAAAGCGAAAAAGAGCGTTGCAAACTTTAAGGTCAAAGAGGGCATGAACGTCGGCGCAAAGGTTACGCTCAGAAATGAGAGAATGTATGCGTTTTGCGACAAATTCATCTCCGTCGTACTACCGAGGGTGAGAGATTTTAAGGGTGTTTCCCCTAAAGCCTTTGACGGAAGAGGCAATTACAACCTCGGCGTCAAAGAGCAGCTCATCTTTCCGGAAATCAATTACGATCAGATCGAAAAAATCAGAGGTTTCGACATCTGTTTCGTAACCACCGCAAAAACCGACGAAGAGGCAAAAGAGCTTTTAAAATTGCTCGGTATGCCTTTCGCGAAATAGGAGATTTGAAGTATGGCTAAGAAGGCTATGATCAATAAGCAGCAAAAAGCTCAAAAGTTCGCCGTCAGGGAATACACGAGATGCCAGATTTGCGGCAGACCGCATTCGGTACTCAGAAAGTTCGGGATTTGCAGAATTTGTTTCAGAAATCTCGCATACAAAGGTCAGATCCCCGGTTGCAAAAAAGCAAGCTGGTAAAAGGAGAGATAATTATGGTTATGACGGATCCTATCGCGGATTTGCTCACGCGTATCAGAAACGGGCAGCTTGTGAAGCATGAATCGGTTCTCGTTCCTTCGAGCGTCATCAAAAAATCCATCGCCGACATTCTCGTTCAAGAGGGCTATGTCAACGATGCTGAGGTCTTGGGCGAGGGCTTTACGGCACAGATCAAGATCACCCTCAAATACGGGGTAAAAAATAAACCGGCTATCACCGGTATCAAGAGAATAAGCAAACCGGGACTTCGGATCTATTCGGGCTATGAAAAGCTCCCTAAGGTCTTAAACGGTCTCGGAATCGCTATCATCTCCACATCGAAAGGTATCATTACGGACAAACAAGCAAGAGCGGATAAGCTCGGCGGCGAAGTTCTCGCCTTTGTCTGGTAAGGGGGCGCAAGGTTATGTCAAGAATAGGAAAACTTCCGATCGCACTCCCAAAGGGAGTCTCCGTCAAGGTTTCGGACGCTAACGTAGTTACCGTCAAGGGACCTTTGGGAGAATTGAGCGAAAAAGTGAACGGCGACGTCACCGTACGCGAAGAGAAAGGTTCGCTGCTCCTCGAAAGAGGCAACGACGAAAGACAAAACGTCGCGTTTCACGGTTTGTACCGCGCACTCGTTTTTAATATGGTCAAAGGTGTAACCGACGGTTACGAAAAGTCCCTTTTGGTCGCCGGCGTAGGCTATAAAGTCCTAAAGCAGGGAAACAAAATCGTTTTGAACGTAGGGTATTCTCACCCCGTCGAAATGGAAGAACCGAAGGGTATCACGTTTAGCCTCCCGACCCCTACCGAAATCGTCGTAAAGGGTATCGATAAGGAATTAGTAGGTCAGATCGCCGCGAATATCAAGGCAATCCGTCCGGTCGAGCCTTATCACAATTACGGCATTCGTTACAAGACCGAGAGAGTCATCAAGAAGGAGGGCAAGACCGCGGGCAAGAAATAAGCCGCGTGAAAGCCTAATTTGGAGGGTTAAAAATGATTACGAAAAAAGATAAAAACGTCGACAGAAAAGCAAGACACGAAAGAGTCAGAAAAAAAGTCGGCGGTACGGCGCAAAAGCCGCGTTTAAACGTCTACAGAAGCAATCAACACATTTATGCACAAGTGATAGACGATGTGGCGGGAGTTACGATCGCGTCCGCGTCAACTGTGGATAAGGAGATTGCCGCTCAAGTAAAAGATCTGAAAAAGAGCGAGGCGGCAAAAATCGTCGGCGCGGAAGCCGCGAAACGCGCACTTGCTAAGGGGATCACCGAAGCGGTGTTTGACAGAGGCGGATACATCTACACGGGGCGTGTGGAGCAAGTGGCGGCGGGCGCAAGAGAAGCCGGTCTAAAGTTTTAAAGGAGTTTTGATATGGCACTGAGAGAAAGAACGGGCAGACCGCAAAGAGGGGAAGTCCAAGACGATTTGATAAAAAAATTAGTCGAAATCAGACGCGTCGCCAAGGTCGTTAAGGGCGGTCGTACCATGCGCTTTTCGGCGTTGGTCGTCGTAGGCAACGGCGCGGGCGAGGTCGGCGTCGGTATCGGCAAATCCGCTGAAGTCCCCGATGCAATCGAAAAAGCGACGCAAGAGGCTAAAAAAAGAATGGTCAAAATAAGCGTTCTCGAAAGAACCATTCCGCATGAAACCGTGGGCGTATTCGGCAGAGGCAGAGTAATTCTCCTACCGGGCGCGTTAGGAAGCGGCGTTATCGCGGGCGGACCTGTCAGAAGCGTACTCGAAGCTTGCGGTATCAAGGATATCCGCACAAAATCCATCGGTTCAAACAACAAGATCAACGTCGTAAAAGCTACGCTCGCGGGTCTTACGAGTCTGCGGACCGTCGAGCAAGTCGCCGCTGTCAGAAATAAAGCTCCTGAAGAAATCTAAGAGCAAACGAGGGAATTATGGACAAGATTAAAGTTACGTTAGTCAAAAGTACAATCGGGCTTGTCGCAAAGCAAAAGGCGAACGTCGAAGCGCTTGGACTGAAAAAAATCGGTCAGTTTAAGATTCACAACGACGCGCCGCACATTCGCGGAATGATCAAAAAAGTTTCTTTTCTGTTAAAAATCGAAAAGATCTAAATCGAAATTTTTAAGAGGTAATACTACTATGGATATTCAGACTCTTACACCCGCTCCGGGCGCAAAGTCCAAGACCAAAAGAATCGGCAGAGGTATCGGTTCGGGTATGGGCAAAACCTCGACGAAAGGTCACAAGGGACAATGGGCAAGAAGCGGCGGCGGCGTACGTCCCGGCTTTGAGGGCGGTCAAATGCCCCTTACCCGCAGACTCCCTAAACGGGGCTTTACCAATATTTACAAAAAAGAATACACCGTTATCAACATCTCCTCACTTGAGATATTCGAGAACGGCGCCGTTGTGACGGCGGAAGCGTTGTTAGACGCGGGCATTGTCAAGAAGATAGAAGCTTACGGAATAAAGGTTTTGGGAAACGGAGAACTGACTAAAAAACTTACTGTCGAAGCCAAAAAATTCTCGAAGTCCGCGGTGGAAATTATAGAGAAAGCCGGCGGTAAAGCAGAGGTGAAATAATGTTTGAGACATTAAAAGCCGCTTTTACGACTAAAGAAATCCGTGTCAAAATTTTGATGACGATGTTTATGCTCCTCATCTTCCGTATCGGCGCGTACGTTCCGATCCCCGGACTTGATGCGGAGGGCGTGACGACGTCGTTCGGAGATTCGACTAACTCGTTCTTTCAGCTCATGAACGCTGTCAACGGGAACGCGCTCCAATACGGAACGATTTTTGCGCTCGGTATTTTACCGTTTATCAACGCATTTATTATCATGCAGCTCGTGACCCTCATTATTCCGCGTTTGGACGCTCTGTCCAAAGAGGGCGAAGAGGGACGCCGCAAAATCACCCAAATCACGCGTTATGTCGCGATTGGGCTTGCGATCGTTCAAGCGGTCGGTATTATCATGAGTTGGGATCAGTCGGGAGTCATAGTATCCTTTTTAGGGCCCGCCGACAGTAACCCTACCGCGCTTTGGTTCTCAAAAATCTTTATTGCGATTATATTGATCGGAGGCAGTACCTTCGTCATGTGGATAGGTGAGCGAATCACCGAATACGGTATCGGTAACGGTACGTCCCTCATCATCTTCGTCGGTATTTTGTCATCTGTGGCTTCCGCGCTCTACAACGGCGCGTCAACCTTAGGCGCGGACGGAGATTGGACAAATCTTTGGCTTATAGCCGCGTTTGTCGTCATCGTCTGTATCGTTTTTTACTTCATCGTATTTGTCGATCTTTCAGTGAGAAAGGTCAACGTACAGTACGCAAAGCAAGTAAAGGGAAACAAAATGTACGGCGGTCAATCGACGCACATTCCTATCAAAATCAATGCGTCGGGCGTTATGCCTATCATCTTTGCTTCGTCGTTTCTCATGTTTCCGCAAATGATCTTCTCCCTCTTTTGGCCGGGATCGGACGCGGAGGTATGGTACACCAAATACCTCGGTATGAATTCGTGGATATATGCGGTGGTTATGGCGGCTCTCATTCTGTTCTTCTCGTATTTTTACGCTCAGATACAGTTTGACCCCGAAGACGTCGCGAGAAATATCCAACAGTACGGCGGGTTTATCCCCGGTATCAGACCGGGCAAGCCGACCGTTGAACACTTGAAAAAAATCAACAACAGAATCACCTTTTTCGGTGCGCTGTTCCTCATGGTGGTTATGCTTATCCCGACAATCATATTTAAGAGTTTGTTTGCGGGTATCGGTATGACGAACGCGTTCAGCGCGACGGGCTTATTGATTGTCGTCAGCGTCGCACTTGAATTTAACAAACAACTCGAGTCGCAGCTTATGATGAGGCACTACAAGGGCTTCTTAAAATAAAAAAATAACGCCGTATAAAAGTTGAAAATTGAAAGTTGAGAGTTGAAAGTTGCGGACAAAAAGTTAGAACGACACAGACTTATGCTCACAATGTGCGAACAAAAAACAGGTGTCATTTTGAGCGAAGCGAAGAATCTAAAACGATTTCTCCGAATCACGTCTCTAATTATCCACAATTTTGCATTCTGCATTTAAAGAGTCCGCACTTTTCAACTTTCAACTCTCAACTTTCAACTTAAAAAGAGGTATCATGAAAATAATCTTGCTTGGCGCACCGGGTGCGGGAAAAGGCACTTTGGCGGCGAACATTACGGCAAACTTTGACGTAGTACATATCTCGACGGGGGATCTCCTCCGTAAGAATATAAAAGAGGGAACCGCGCTTGGCTTAGAGGCAAAAGCCTACATGGACAAGGGCTTGCTTGTTCCCGACGAGCTTGTCATCGCGCTTGTAAAGGACACTGTGGGAAAGACCGAAAGCTTTTTGTTCGACGGGTTTCCGCGGACGATAGAGCAGGCAAAAGCCATAGATACCTTTACGGATATAGAAAAGGTTTTGAACCTCAATATCGACGAAAACCTCTTAAAGGATCGGTTGACGGGTCGGAGAGCTTGCAAGGCTTGCGGAAAGATTACGCATATCACGCTCCAAAACGGAGCTTTGGGTTGTAAAGTCTGCGGCGGCGAGCTGTATCAGAGAAACGACGACAACGAAGCGACGGTGAAGTCGCGCATGGATGTCTACAACAATCAGACCGCGCCGCTCATCGAATATTATGCAAAACAAGGAAAACTCATAGATATCGACGCGGGACGCGATTCCGCATTTGTCTTTCAAGACGCGGAAAAGCTCTTGAAGTGACGGTATAGACGCCGGACCTCTTGCAAAGTAAAATTTGTAATGGGTTTGAGTAAGGGAAATTATGTTTGAAGGGATTTTGATAAAATCAAAGAGCGAGATCGAGGCGATGCGCGAGAGCGGTAAAATTCTCCGCGACATACACCTCTTAGTCGGAGAACGTCTAAAAGAGGGTATGTCTACCAAAGACATTGACAAAATTGCTTATGATTTTATAACGGCGAATAAAGCTGTTCCGTCCTTTTTGGGTCACGGCGGCTTTAAGGGTACGGCTTGTGTGTCGATAAACCGCGAGCTGCTGCACGGGATTCCGAGCGAAACAAAGATTATCAAGAGCGGCGACGTCGTAAAAATCGATTTAGGCGTTTTTTATAAGGGCTTTCACACCGACGCGGCGCGAACATATGCGGTCGGCGGGGGGAGCGAAGAGGACAAGAGATTGATAAAATGCACCGAGGACGCGTTTTTTCGCGGAATCGAGCTTGCCGATCCCGAACACCGCTTAGGCGATGTATGCAATAGGGTAGGCGAGGTTATCACCGCCGCGGGATTCGGGATAGTGACGGCTTATGTCGGTCACGGAGTGGGCGCAAAGCTGCATGAGTCACCCGAAATTCCGAACTACGGTACGGCGGGACGGGGAGTACGCTTGAGGGCGGGCATGACGCTTGCGATAGAGCCGATGGTTACGGTCGGAAGCTTTGAGGTCAGCGTCTTAAAGGACGGCTGGACGGTCGTGACACGCGACGGAAGTCAATGCGCGCATTACGAAAACACGATATTGATTACCGATCACGGCGCGGAAATCCTAACGGTGTAGTATCGGACAAAAAACACTAACGGCGTGACTTAATATTGGGAGCGTAAAAAAAATGGGAATACCCGTCGGAGCGATTGTTTATTCCAAAGCGGGCAGAGATAAGGGACGGTATTACGTCGTCGTAAAGACCGCCGAAAATCTCGAATTTGTCTATATTGCGGACGGCGAACTCCGAAAGCTGGAGCGTCCGAAAATCAAAAAGGAAAAGCATCTCAGAGATACGAAATTTGTAATCGAAAAGCTCGCCGAAAAATTCACGGGCGGCAAGGTTGTTCACAATGCGGAGGTGCGTTCCGCGCTAAGACCGTACAACGACAAAACCGACGGCACCGTCGAGGATACTGACAAAGCCGCCGAAAAAGATATCGCCGAAAACGATGAAAAATAAGGAGCAGTTATGCCGAAAGACGACGTAATAGAAGCCGAAGGTCGGATTGTCGAGCTTTTACCGAATACGACCTTTAAGGTCGAGTTGCAAAACGGACATACCGTAACCGCGTATTTGTCCGGAAAGCTCAGACTTAACAACATCAAAATCGTCGAGGGCGACCGCGTTACGATCGAGATGAGTCCGTATGATTTGTCCAAGGGGCGTATCACATGGCGTTCTAAGAATTGACATCGACTTAGTAAGTAATAGGTAATAAGTAATAGGTAATAAGTAAGGATAGTAAGAGATGGGTGTCATTTTGAGCGAAGCGAAGAATCTAAAACGATTTTTCTGAATCGCATCTATAAATATCCGCAATTCTGCATTCTGCATTCTGCATTCTGCATTCTGCATTCTGCATTAAGAAAAGCATTCTTCATTAAAAACAACTGTGCATACAGAGATAAGGAGATAAAAAAATGAAAGTAAGAGCGTCTGTAAAAAAAATGTGTGACAAGTGCCGTATCATTAAGAGAAACGGTCGGATTATGGTCATTTGCAGCAAGGACAAGAGCCACAAGCAGCGTCAGGGTTAATTTTCTGCGATCCACGTTAAATTGCTTGCAAAGTGACGCGCTTTGTGGTATACTTATCAAGTTTTCTCCGCGTATCCGCGGCTTTTTTGCGGATAAACGGATTATTGATTTTGAAGAGATTCAGAATAGGCAATTGCGATTTTGGGGCGGCTGGATCGGGGAACATTCCAAAATACCCTCGGTTCTTTCCCAAAGCGTTTAATATAGATATTTTTTAAAAATGTTTGGAGGTAACATCGTTACATGGCTCGTATTGCAGGCGTGGATTTGCCACGCGAAAAGAGAGTTGAGATAGGCTTGACCTACATTTTCGGGATAGGACGCTCGGTTTCCAATAAGATTTTGGCTAGATCGGAAGAGCGTCGTGTAGGGAAAGAG
>JAITOQ010000141.1 GCA_031289865.1 Clostridiales bacterium | reverse complement strand
AAAAACGTCGAGTTTGACTACGTTTTAGACGAGGGCGGGACGATTGTGGACGGAAAACTCCTCACAATCAAGGGCGACATCGCCCTCAGCGGCACTTGCGAAAAGGGCTACATGGACGTCACGCTCACTTGCAAAAAGGCGGGCGGTCACGCAAGCACCCCCGACAAACCCACCGCGCTCGCAAGCGTGTGCAAGGCGGTTTACCGTGTGGAAAAGCAGCAAATGCGCCCGCTCTGGACACCGCCCGTCAAGGAACTCGTCAAAGAATTAGCTCCGCACATGCCCGCGATATTTAAATACGTCATGGTCAACCGCGATATTTTTTCACCGCTTATCAAGCTCGTACTGCCTATGATCCACCCGATCGGCGGCGCGCTGACAAAGACGACGT
This sequence comes from Clostridiales bacterium, assembly GCA_031289865.1. Classification (GTDB taxonomy): domain Bacteria; phylum Bacillota; class Clostridia; order Christensenellales; family JAISNN01; genus JAISNN01. The sequence goes on along the minus strand of JAITOQ010000141.1, from coordinate 3,188 downwards.
TTGCGCCGACCATGGCAAAAGGGAGCGGAGCGGCAAACGTCCTCCCACCGTGCGCGGAAGCGGTCATAAATTGCCGTCTGATCACGGGCAACAGCGTGGACGACGTTTTAAATCACGTCAAAAAAGTCGCGGGACGCGGCATAGACGTCGGAGTTATAGATTCGGGAGTTCCCGCCTCCTTGATTTCGCCGACCGACACGGACGCCTACAAAAATCTCGTGAGCGTGATAAAATCCGCGCTCCCCGGAGCGGTAGTCGCACCGTACATGTTTATCGCCGCAACGGATTCGAGATACTATTATCCTATCTGCAAAAACGTCTACCGTTTTACTCCGTTCGCCTTTTCGGAGGACGACCAAAGCCGCGTTCACGCGCTTAACGAGCGTTGCAACATAGACGCGCTCAAAAACGCCGCTGAATTCTTTATTGCGTTGATAGAAAAGACGTGCGTTTAAATTGAAGGTTGAAAGTTGAAAATTGAAAGTTAAGGTGTCGCTCCGCTCCGATAAAAGAATAAGCGGTCATTATATGTAGTGAACGATGCCCTCATCGTCCCGACAAAAAGTTGTGCATAGTATTCCAAAAATAAGCGTTTTACAGAATACTCTACATCATTATTTTGTTAAAAAAATAGGTGTCAAACAAACGACACCTATTTTTTATCCTTACTTATTACCTATAGAGTTACTCTCTATAAGCGACCTTTACGCCCGGTCCCATTGTAGAGGCAAGCGAAACGCTCCTAAGGTATGTTCCCTTTGCCGCCGACGGTTTTGCTTTGATAAGCGCGTCCATCAAAACTTGCAAGTTTTCGAGAAGCTTTTGCGCTCCAAACGACGCTTTCCCGATCGGGACGTGGACGATTGCGGACTTGTCTACTCTATATTCGACCTTACCGGCTTTTACGTCGGTGATGGCTTTTGCCACGTCCATAGTGACCGTACCCGATTTCGGATTCGGCATAAGACCTTTAGGACCGAGTATTTTACCGAGCCGTCCGACGACGCCCATCATATCCGGAGTTGTGATACACACGTCAAATCCGAACCAATTTTCATTTTGGATTTTTTGGAGAATATCCTCCGCGCCTACAAAATCCGCTCCCGCGGCTTGTGCTTCGTCGGCTTTCGCGCCTTTTGCAATGACGAGAACTCTAACCTTTTTACCCGTTCCGTTCGGTAGAATGACCACGCCTCTGACTTGTTGATCGGCGTGACGAGGATCGACTCCGAGTTTAACGTGCAATTCGATAGTTTCGTCAAATTTTGCTTTTGCAGTTTGGAGAACGAGCGCGAGCGCGTCTCCCGATTCGTACAGTTTTGTATTCTCGATAAGCTTCAGAGAATCAACATATTTTTTTCCTTTCATAATATCAACCTCCAAAGATTATTCTTCGACGGTAACGCCCATACTGCGGGCGGTACCCTTGACCATACTCATAGCCGATTCGACGCTTGCGGCGTTTAGATCTGGCATTTTGGTCGTTGCGATTTCTTTTACTTGAGCTTGCGTCAGCTTCCCGACCTTGTCTTTCTGCGGTTTTGCCGAACCGCTTTCGAGTCCGATCGCCTTTTTGATCAAGACGGCGACGGGCGGCGTCTTAAAGACGAGTGAAAACGAGCGATCCGAATAAATCGTGATGACGACGGGTATGATCAGACCGACTTGTGCCGCTGTTTTTTCGTTAAATTCCTTAGTGAACATCGGTATATTGATACCGTGAGGACCGAGGGTCGAGCCGACGGGCGGACCGGGGGTTGCTTTTCCCGCGGGGAGCTGCAATTTTACTACTGCATTGATTTTCTTAGCCATTGTTTCCTCCAACTAAAAACGTGGTTTTAATGTGCGCATAAGAGATTTGCGCACTCCCACTGTATTTCAATCTGCAAGCGCGTCCGTGCAATGCGAAGTATTCCAAAACAAGCCGTTTTGTAGAATACTATACACATTTTACGGAATGCACCGCAAAATTAAAAACAAAAAATTATACTCTTTCTATTTGGGCAAAATCAAGCTCTACGCTCGTATCTCTTCCAAACATCGAGATAGTGACCTTTACTTTTTTGCGGTCGTTAGAAACGGTATCCACCGCTCCGATAAAGCTCTCAAGCGCGCCCGAAACGACCTTTACATTGTCGCCGACGTTAAATTTGATATCGTCGGTTACGGTGACCTCTTCGAGTCTCATGCGCTTTACTTCTTCGGGAGAGAGCGGAATTGCACGGCTTTGCGGTCCGACAAACCCCGTTACTCCTCTCGTGCTGGTGACCATATACCACATCTGTTTGGTATGTACCATTTTGATAAAGACATAACCCGGAAATTTCTTACGTTCGACCACTTTTTTCTTGCCGTTTGCCTTTTCGACGATATCCTCCTCGACGGGAATGGCAATATCTGTGATCATATCGGAAATATTGTTGGACTCGACCATTTTTTTGAGGTTTTGTTCGACCATATTTTCGTATCCCGAATAGGTATGAATAACATACCACTTTGCTTCGGGCTTAGGCGCGTTTTTTTCTTCCGCCTCTTTTTCGATAATATCGGATATTTCGGTTTCGAGTTCGGCATCCGTCGTTTCTATTTCAACGGCTTCGGTTGTTTCTTCCGCCGCTTCGATTTCAACGGCTTCAACCGTCGATTCAACCTCATCTATATCCAATGCGATCTCTTTCGCTTCTTCGCTCATGCAACCGCTCCTTATGAATGTTCGGGATATTTTACTTGCTGACAAGCAGCTTTAAAAGATTGGACAGACCCAAGTCCATGACAAACAAGACCACTAAAAAACATGCGACCACAGCCAAAACGACCAAGGTCTGCTTAAACGCTTCCTTGTGGGTCGGCCATGTGACCTTTTTTAGTTCGGATCTCATTTCTTTAAACTTTTTGACGATGGCTTTTCCCCAACGAACCAAAAAGAAAGGTTTCTTTTCTCCGTCTTTCAAAACCTCTTTTTTACCGCCCGTTTGCGCGGTGCGGTTGTTTTTTGCCTGCTGAACGGAACGGTTTCTTCTCTCGATCAACTCGTTTCTTCTTTTTTGTGCGGGCGTAAGTGTTTTAACGGACGAACTCAAATCCGTCTTGGTTTTTCCGATATCGCTTTTTTTGACGGTAACATTGCTGCCGCTTGCGTCGGTGTTTTTCGGACTATTTGCCATAAAAAAACTCTCCGTGAATAAATT
>JAITOQ010000081.1 GCA_031289865.1 Clostridiales bacterium | reverse complement strand
CCATGACGGTTTTTCGCAAATACACGGCTTGTGATACTCAAAATTGACGCCCTCCCGCATAATCTCCTTATCCAAAACACCGTTCAGCTTTTTTAATTCTTCCTTTACATAACCGTTGTCATGCTCATCGGAAAGCGAATTTTCCTCAGGCAAAACGACGTTTGCATAAAAGTAACCGTTATCCGAAAATATGTCGTAACCGCCTAAGGTTTGTCCGTTCTTGTACAAGCTACTCAAATAGTAGCTTATCGTATCATAAATAGCATCGTCGGTCATCTCGCCCGTTTCGGGCTTTTTAGTAAACTTGATTTTGTAATTATACACAATTAAAACACCTAACTGATAAAATAAAAAATGCCGAACCCGAAACGAAGTTCGGATTCGGCGTTTTGTTGGCACCGCCAAGGGGATTCGAACCCCTGATACCTGCGTGAGAGGCAAGCGTCCTGACCATTAGACTATGGCGGCAAGCGTTTCGTCGCGTTTTAAATTCATCGACTTCTTTTTTGTGCGACGTTAGAGATTATACCAAAAAAAAACTTGATTGGCAAGCGTTTCGGTTTATATTTCAAAAAAATATCGAAAAAAGTTTGACATCTCTCTCCGATTGTGTTAATATAATAAAAATCAAATACAACACATAGAGGCGCGGAAAAACATCAGTACCTTTTGAATCGGTTTTTTTACGGTCGATTCCCACAATCCGTCCGCATACGGAAAAAGTGAAAAGGGTTCTTCCGCCGAAACGAGATAAATACAACTGCGGTGATTTGTTTCGTTGGCTTATCGGGCTAATACCTTGTAGGCTGTCGCCGTTTCTTTCGGCGGAGCGCTATGTTCGCTACAACGAGGAATACGGAAACGGCTTCGCGGCCTTTTCCGTAAGATAGTTATCGGCGGCATAGTTTCTATGCCGCCGTTTTTTGTATTAAAACAAGAAGTCAATGATTAAGGCACGCCGTCAGATTTGTATTCGGATTTTTCAGCGGCTTAAATAATAAAAGGTGGTTTTTTTATGAGTGAAGAACACAGCACCGCGGAAAACAATGCGGTAACCTATCAATGCCCCGCTTGCGGAGGCTCGTTAGAGTTTTCGCCGAAGGACAGCTCCCTAAAATGTCCTTATTGCGGCAACACCGTCGCCGTCGAAAAGGATACGAATATCGAGGAACGCGACCTTGTTTTGCACGCGTCGGAGTCGGAAGCGTGGAAAGATGACGCATCCGTCTATACTTGCCCGAATTGCGGGAGCAGTCAAGTCTTTGAAAAGGGCGAAATCTCTATGAAATGCCCGTTTTGCGGAACGACTACCGTCATGGAGGCAAATAACCTACCGGGAATAAAACCCGACAGCCTACTCCCGTTTTCCCTATCGAAAGCCGATGCGGAAAAAATCTTTCAAGTATGGGCAAAGTCGCGTAAATTCCTCCCTAAAGCAATGAAGACCGCCTTTAACAGCGAAAGCTATAAGGGTATCTATCTCCCCGTTTGGACTTTTGACGACTCCACGACCTCAAGCTACGACGGCAAACTCGGAAAGCACTATACCGTGACCGTCGGCAGCGGAAAAAACCGCCGCACGGAGACGCGCACACGCTATTTTCACGTTTCGGGTACGGACTCTAATTTTTTTGACGACGTTAAGGTGAACGGGAGCGATAAGATTTCCGAAAAGACGCTGAATAAGATCGAGCCGTTCGATACGAAAAGCGGAGTCAAATACGATAAGAAATTTTTAGCCGGATTTTCCGCCGCGCTCTATACCAAAGACCTCAAGACCGCTTGGGCGGAGGCAAAGGAAAAAATCACCGCGGCTATCCGCAAAAAAATCCTATCAAAATACGATTACGACGTCGTGTCCTACCTAAATATCAACACCACACACAAGGACATGACCTTTAAATACATGCTGTTTCCCGTGTGGATATCTTGCTTTAAATTTAAGGATAAAGTGTACAACTTCTTTGTCAACGGCACAAACGGCAAGATCACGGGAAAACGTCCTTATTCCGCATTAAAAATCCTCGCCGCGGTCGGAATCGGCATAGCAACCGTCGCGTTGATAGCCCTTATAATTTGGCTGTTGACTAAATAATCTGCATTACAAAAAACGCGGTTATCGAGAATACTCTAACGAGTTGAGTATTCTAAAATAGGTCGTTGTATAGAATACTCGCACACCAAAACAACTCAAAACATATATATTCTAAAGAACTAAGGAGCAAATAAGTCATCATGAGCAACGTAAAAAAGTATAATATTGCGGTCGTAGGCGCGACGGGAATGGTCGGAAACAAGTTTTTGCAAGTGCTTTCCGAAAGGAATCTCCCCGCGTCAAATTATTACCTCTATGCTTCGGCAAAAAGCGCGGGAAAGTCCGTGGATTTTTTGGGAAAAAAGCATACGATTATCGAATTGACGCGTGAAAATATCGTCGATAAAAAGATCGATATCGCTCTCTTTTCGGCGGGCGCGTCGGTCAGCCGTGAATTTGCGCCGATATTTGCGGGAATAGGCGCGGTAGTCATAGACAACAGCAGCTGTTTCCGCATGGATCCCGAAGTCCCCCTCGTCGTACCCGAAGTCAACCCCGAAGACATTCGCCTACATAAAGGAATCATTGCAAATCCTAACTGCTCTACCATTCAAGCGGTCGTCGCGCTAAAGCCGCTAAACGACAAATACAAAATCAAGCGCGTGATCTATTCCACCTATCAATCCGTTTCGGGCGCGGGTATGGGCGGCTATAACGACCTCATAGACGGGGCA
>JAITOQ010000065.1 GCA_031289865.1 Clostridiales bacterium | reverse complement strand
TGTCACATTAGGTAACGAGATCTCGGTCAGTCCGCTACAATAATAGAAAGCCCTATTACCGATACTTGTCACCTTAGGTATCGTGATTGTGGTCAGTCCGCTACAATACCAGAAAGCCTCTTCCCCTATACTTGTCACATTAGGTATCGTGATTGTGGTCAGTCCGCTACAATTATAGAAAGCCATATAACCGATACTTGTCACATTAGGTAGCGTGATTGAGGTCAGTCCGCTACAACGAGAGAAAGCTAAATTCCCTATACTTACCTCACCCGTTACAATTACCTCTCTGAGCGAAGCCGGAACTTTGCTATATTCACTATAACTACTCGCCCCAAAGATATATCCAAAATGTACATTGCTCGTCCCGTCTAAAGTAGCCCCGACAAACGGTACCGTCAGCTTCACCAACTTCGTACAAACGATAAAGCTATTATCTATCTCCAATACCGGTTCGCCATTATACGTCCGTGGTATAACTATCTCCGTTTCATTCTCCGTCGTTCCGACGCTTACCTTATATCCTCCCGTAATAGGAGTGAAAAGCAGTCCCTCTGTGTATTCGTCGGAAATTTCTACCCACTTCGCATAGAAAGTCGTATCCGCATTCACCGTATACGGGAACGCGACCGCAGAACCCGTAAGGCTCTCCGTCGTATACCAACCGTCAAACTCGTACCCCTCTTTCGTCGGGTCGGTAAGCGCGGAAATCTCCGTTCCCTCTTTAACTTCGCCGTCCGTATAATCTCCGATACCGCCGTTTAACACATATGTCACGGTATAAAATATTTCGTCGGAGTCAGTCGGATCGTTCGGATCTTCGTTTAAAATCCACTTCGCCGTGACCTTAATACTCGCGGTGATCTTTCCGCTACCGTCAAAGGTGAGAGAGGGGTCGTTTGAGTAGACCCAACCGCCAAAGGTGTAGCCCTCTTTTGTCGGGTCGGTCGGGAGATTGATTGTTTCGCCCTCTTTGACCTCTACCGTCGCATAAACCGCATCGTCGGATAAAAAGATCACCTTGTAGGTGTTTACGACCTTGCACGCCGACAACGCGAGTCCCGCGATTAGGCAGAGGACCGTGAGGAAGAGGATTGTTTTTGTTCTTGTTTTTGGTTGCTTCATGTGTTTTTACTCCTTTTTTGGTTTTTTTGTTTTTTTTGTGTTTTTTTATTCGGATACGGGACGATGAAGGCATCGTCCCCTACTTTCAACTTTCAACTTTCAACTTTCAATTTTCCACTTTACAACACTTTTCGCAATACCCGTAAAAATTCGCTCTATGCCCTATAATTTTCACGCCGTACCGCTTCGCGACGTTTTCCGCGGTTCCGCTCATGTCGTCGATCTCGACGTCGGTTGCCGCGCCGCATTTTAAGCAGATAAAATGACCGTGCGGCGCAATCGTCGCGTCAAAGCGTTCGCCCCCGTCCGTCACCCCTATGACGCGCAAAATCTCACCTTCTCCCTCAAGCACCCTTAGATTTCGGTAGACGGTAGCGCGGCTCAATTCGGGATACTTCCCGTGAAGTACCGTATAAAGCTCCTCCGCGGTCGGGTGTCCTTGCGCTTTTAATTCATTTTTTACGGCTTCTTTTTGCCATGTCAATCTACGTTGTATCATATTACCATTGTACCACAATAAATAAAATCCGTCAAGTACTATAGAACAAATTGAAAGTTGAAAGTTGAAAGTTGAAAATTGCGGAATCAAATAAAAAGTGTCATTCTGAACGGACAAGTACTATAGAATAAATTGAAAATTGAAAGTTGAAAGTTGAAAGTTAAGGATTTTTTTTAATGCAAAATGCAGAATGCAGAATGCAGAATTGCGAATTTTAAAGTAGGCGTCATTGTAAGATTGAGTGATAAATTGAAAGAGTGAAACAGTGAATAGTTGCGGAAAAGAATAAAAATTGACGGCATATAATTCCCCTCGAACGTTTTAGATTCTTCGCTTCGCTCAGAATGACGCCTACTTTTTTATCCGCAACTCTTTCACTGTTTCACTTTTTCAATTTATCACTAAATATCATGCCGACTTTACCGTTATTCCTAAATTTTCAATTTTCAACTTTCAACTTTCAACTTCAAAACCGAAGAATCTCAAACGTCAGCCGTACAACACCTACTTTAAAATCCGCAATTCTGCATTCTGCATTCTGCATTTTGCATTAAAAAAAATCCTTAACTTTCAACTTTCAACTTCAAAACCGTGTATATTTTCATACCCATAATGCCACACTATTACCACTATGGAAAACAAATATTCAAATCAAACGGACACAGAGAGCATAAAAGATCCCGCGAGCTTGGATTCAAGCTACGACGCATACAATGCGCCCGACATAATACGTCAATACAAAGCGTCCGACGGGGGCGCGGTTTACAACTTTCCCGAAAGCAAGGAATGTTCGGAAAAGTCCGCTACCGCCTACAACAATCCCGAAGATTCGGGAACGGTCTTTGAGCCCGACGCGGACGACAACACCCAAAGGCTGGTGCGCTCGGAGGATCGGACGCTCCCCCGCGACAATTTTTATAATCCCGCTTTGAGCGCGGACGACGATAGCGACGCGGTCGCCTACAACGCGGATTCCGATTCGGCTGCGGTCTTTGATTCGGGTTCTTCCGCGACGGCGGGACAATTTGACTCCACGCGTCAAAATCAAGTCACGGAATACCCTACAAACAACCCCTCTCTCGGCGGTATAGACCCGCAAAAGACAAGCGTTCAAAACGACACCGACGCAGCCTTGCGTTCAACAATTACAGCCTCGCAAAACGGCGGTATAGACCCGCAAAAGACAAGCGTTCAAAACGACACCGACGCAGCCTTTCACTCCGCAACAGCCGACGCGCAATACGGCGGTATAGACACGTCAAAAAGTCAAGCGTCCGACGATGCGATAGACCTTAGCGCGACGGCTTTTAAATCCGAAGCCGAAGACACGACCGTCACGGGCGAAAAGCCTCAAAAGGTCGTCTTTATGATAGGCGCGTCCGACGGGATCGGCGAAAAGACCGCCGCGCTTCTCCTCAAAAACGGTTACAAGGTCTACAACGGTTCGCGGACGGAATGCGGCATAACGGGCGTCGTCAATATCACCCTCGACGCGGCAAATCCCGATAGCGTCGTATGCGCGGTAACGGACATCGTGAGCCGCGAAACGCGTATCGACGCGCTGATCTATTGCGCGGGTTTTTCGCTCGCCGCGCCCCTCGAAAAGACCTTGGACGCGGATTACCGCTATCTCTTCGAGGTGAATTTTTTCGGGTTTGCAAAAGCCGCGCAGAGCGTACTCCCTCACATGCGGAGCGCGGGCGGCGGGCGGATACTCGCCGTCGGGTCTATGGGCGGGATTTATCCTATCGCGTTCGACGCATTCTACAGCGCGAGTAAAGCCGCGCTCAACATGCTTATCCGAAGCCTCGCCATAGAGGTCGAGCCCTATAATATCCGTTTGACCTCTATCCTCCCCGGCGGTACGGCGACGGGCTTTACGCGCAAACGCAAGGTCTATCCCGCCGAAACCACGGGCGTCTATGAGCAGCAGCTCATGAAAGCCAACGCCGCTCTCGCCGAAATGGAACAGAACGGTATGCCGCCCCAAAAGGTAGCCGAAACCATTCTCGAAGCCCTCCGAAACCCGACCCCCGCGCTCTCGCTCCCCGTCGGCATAAAAAACAAAGCGCTCGCCGCCGCCGATAAGATTTTACCCGAAACCGTGAGTAACAAGATAGTGAAGAGCAGATATAGGCTTTAATTTTTTATTTTTTTTGATAAGAATAATGCAGAGACAAAATTTATGAATAAATTTTTTCTCTGCACTCTTTTCAAACACTTTACCGTTTTCTAAATGGACACATATTTAGAAGAAATTCCCGTTAATCACGCATTCCAAACAATGTTCGCACCACAATAAGAATACCAATTAATATCCCACCCCTCGGGCGAGGAATCCCGCCCCTTGATATATATCGTCTGACTTGACGTCCAAAAAGAAAAGACAAAACCCCCTATACTTATTAAACTCTCCGGAAGCGTAATTGAGGTTAAGTCACGACACTCGGCGAAAGCCTCGCTACCGATACTTACAACCTCAAGAAGCGTTATTGAAGCCAAACTGTAACATTTCTCAAAAGCCCCGTACCCGATACTTGTGACCGCGGGAAGCGTAATCGATGTTAGTTTGCCACAGCCGGAGAAAGCCCAACCGGCTATACTTGTCCCACCCGTCACAATCACCTCTCTAAGCGAAACCGCAACGCTGCTTGAATTATAAATATAACTGCTCGCCCCAAAGATGTATCCGAAATACGCATCGCTTTTTCCGTCCAAAGTCGCTCCGACAAAAGGAATTGTAAGCTTAATAAGCCTCGTGCAATCCTTAAAGCTACCGTCTATCTCTATTACTTTTTCGCCATTATATGTCCTCGGTATCACAATCTCAGCTTCGTTTGCAGCCGTTCCGACGCTCACCCTATAACCGCCCGCAGTCGGAGCGAACAAAAGCCCATCGGTGTAGTTTTCCCCTCCGTCGTCCGCTATTTCTTTTAGCGTCCATTTTGCCGTAACGGTGATATTCTCGGTGATCTTTCCGCTCCCGTCAAATACGACCGTCGTATCGTCCGCATAAACCCAACAATCAAAGGTGTATCCTTTTTTCGTCGGTTCGTTAGGCAACTTGATCGTTTCGCCTTTTTTGACACTTACCTCCGCATAGACCGCACCGTTACTTAAAAAGGTAACCTTGTAGTTTTCTGCCTTGCACGCCGACAACATAAATGTAGCTACCAGACAAACAATCGTAAAAAACAATACCGTTCTTATATTGGTTTGTTTCATAATTAAATCCAACTCCTTTAAAAATTTATTTTACATTTTTCAAATATACTTTTCGTAATCCATATACCCGTACCATACTCTGTAAAACGTCACGATTTTCAGTTCGTCGTCCGCTTTATAAAATACAACGTAGTTCTCTACGATTATTTTTTTATATCCCTTTTCACTTTCGCAATCAAAACCGCTTTTCGGAAATTGCGTCGTTCTCAAAAAAGCCTCTTTAAACTTTTTGTTGAGTTCAAACGCGGCTTTCGGATTTTTTAAAATCCTTCCGATATAACGATAGATATCCCTCAAATCTTGTTTTGCTTTTTGCGCGACCTCGAATCTATAGCCGTCCATACTCGCCCTCAAGCTCTTTTTCCAATTCGTCAAACATTTGCAGTCCGTCTACTGGTTTGATTCCCGCGGCAATTTCGTCCTCCGCTTCTTTGAGCTTGAATCTGACCTCGGCGGCGGCAAAATTTCTCTCATAAAATTGCATGTTCATAATCACCATTTCGCCGTATCCGTTTTTTGTAATGAATATCGGCTCGTTGCTCCGTTTAACTTTTTCGCATATCTTACTTGTATCCTTTAGTTCCTTGATCGGCATAATTTGCGGCATAACACTTTCTCCTTTTTTATGATCGTGATTATTATGTACTTATTTTACCACAATAATCCCACCGTGTCAATATATGCACCGATGTTTTCAAAAGATATATTTCTGTAAGAATTTGTTTTTGAATTTCATTTACACCGTAATCTATTCAACTTCTTCTAATCCTTACTTTTCAACTTTCAACTCTCAACTCTCAACTTAAACTTTACCTCTTCTAATCCTCACTTTTCAACTTTCAACTCTCAACTTTCAACTTAAAAAACCGCGGTCAAGCTTCTTGTCCTAATCCCCTCTATATCCCCGTCGGTATAGCCGTATTCGCCTTTAAAATACGCTTCTATACTCTCGTATTTTTGGGCGACGGCGGCTAAGGCGGCTTCTATGTAGGCGCGTTCGGCGTCAAAGAGCGGCTGCATTTTTTTGCCTACAAAGCCGCGCAGTAAAAAATACACGTTTCTCATGACCTTCTTTTTTATAGCGGCGACGGCGGCTTGCGTCCTCAGATAATCGGCTATGACGGTTTCTTTATCCGCGCCGAGCAGTGTCAAGAGGAGTGCGGCGGCGACGCCCGTCCGATCCTTGCCCGCCGTACAATGAAACAGTATCGGGACGGTCCCCTCCCGTATCAGTTCAAAAAAGGCTCTGTAGCTCGGATTTTGAAACGGCAAGCCCTCGTACACCTCGCACACGTCGGACGCGCCGAGGGATAAGAGCGTCTTTAAATCGGGTTTGACGCGCAGCTTGACAATCTTTGCGTTTTCGGCGCGGACGGGGACATTGTAGTACGCGGCGCGGATTTTTCGGTAAATTTCGGGGTGCGTCCTCTCGCTCCCGTCGCGAAAATCAAACACCGCCTTAAGCCCCAACCCGTTTAGCATATCAAGCTCCGCTTCGTCGGCAAAATCAAGCTCCGCGGCACGATAATACAGCCCGTACCCGACGCGCCTCCCGCCCGCGGCGGCAATGCCGCCCAACTCTCTGAAATTCTCTATCATTATAGCTCCTTTGTTTTTTTTGTAACCTTTCTCTTTTTCTTTGCATACATTATCATAGACAAAATAACGAAAAAAAAGAGGTTCCCCATGAAAACTATTGTTCTTGACGCCGGACACGGCGGCTATGATTACGGCGCGGTAAACGGCTCGCGGTACGAAAAAAACGACAACCTAAAGCTGACCTTGCTTGTTGCGGACATTTTGCGCCGGCAGGGTGAAACCGTCGTTTTGACGCGAGACGACGACACATACATACCGCTCCTTGAGCGTTCCTACATCTCAAACAACGCTAACGCGGATCTGTTTATATCCCTTCACCGAAACGCTTACACAAATCCCGACGCATCGGGTATAGAGGTATACACGCAGATCGGCGCGCCCGCGTCCACGGTCCAAAAGGCGCAAGACGTCCTCGACCAAATGGCGGCGGTGGGCGGCATGCCTAACCGCGGCTTAAAGACCAGCAGTTTTTCCGTACTCCGAAACACCCGTGCGCCATCCATGCTCCTCGAAACGGGCTTTATCACAAACCAAAGCGACAATGCGGCATACGACGCCGACCTAAACGCTTACGCGCTCGCCATTGCAAAGGGCGCAATGACCGCGGTCGGCGACACCTACAAGCCTATCCCTACGCCTACCCCGCCCGCGCCTACCCCGCCGTCGGGCGGCGACCCCGTCATCAAAAGCATTCAGCAAGGTTTAAACGAAAATTACGGCACAAACCTCGTCACGGACGGGATTTACGGCGCGAATACAAAACGCGCTTTAGTCCGCGCCCTCCAGACCGAACTCAACGAAAACTACGGCGCAAATCTCGCGGTTGACGGGGTGTTCGGCGCAAAAACTGCCGCCGCTATCCCGAATCTCAAACGCGGCGCACGGAGCAACCTCGTCTATGTCCTCCAAGCCCTCCTCTATGCAAAGGGCTACAAAATCTCCGTCGACGGCTCGTTCGGGCCCGCGACCGAAGCCGCCGTCCGCGAATTTCAAGCCCAAAACGGACTCGCTGCCGACGGCATTGCGGGGAAGAACACTTTTTTGAAGCTACTCGCTTAATGCAGAATGCAGAATGCAGAATGCAGAATTGTGGATTTAAAAGTAGGTGTCTGTGTCAGTTGAAGAGCAAGTGTCATTCTGAGCTTGCTCCGAATTACATCTATAATTATCCGCAATTCTGCATTCTGTATTTTGCATTCTGCATTAAAAAATCCTCAACTCTCAACTTTCAACTTCTCAAAAAACCCCTCTATTCTCTCCAATTTTTCCCTCACGCTCATGTTTTTCACACGGAACAATAGCGTGGGGGTTTTTGCGTCGCCGGCTAAGAGTACGCTTTTGTCACGCGCTATAGCTTGTATGAGCTTTGTGTTTTTTACAAAGGCTTTGTTAAAAATCACGCCTAAGCCCTTATCGTTGACCAATATCCGTTCCGCGTCAAACTGCGCCGCAATATTCTTTGCGAGTGCTATTTCCGCGAGATTCAAGACCGACTCCGGCGGTGCGCCGAGGGTATCGGTAAGCTCCGCGAGATATTTCGCCTTTTTTTCCTTGCTGTCGAGGGCGGCGAGCCGCGAATACACCTCTATCTTTCTCTCTCCCGCGGCGTACGAGTCGTCGATATAGGTCACGAGGTCGGTCTGAATCCGCACTTCCGTTTCCTTTTTTACCTCGACTTCTCCTCTCAACGCCCCGACCGCTTGACGGAGCATTCTGCTGTACATCTCATAGCCGACCTTTTCCATATGACCGTGCTGTTCCGCTCCCAAGATATTGCCCGCGCCTCTTATCTCGAGGTCGCGCATAGCGAGCTTGTACCCGCTCCCAAAATCGGTGTAGTCCATGATGGCGTTTAATCTTTTCATCGCGTTTTCGCCGAGGACGCGCCCGCTCTTGTAGGTAAAATACGCGTGCGCGACCAAACCGCTCCGCCCCACCCGTCCGCGAAGCTGATAGAGGGTCGCAAGCCCCAGCTTGTCCGCGTCGTATATGATGATAGTGTTTGCGTTCGGGAGATCTAAGCCGTTTTCTATGATCGTAGTACATATCAAAAGGTCGGCTTCGCCGTTATAAAACGCTGTCATTTTGTCGTCGAGAGCCGCGCCGCTCATCTGTCCGTGAGCGACGGTAATCCGTACGTTGTCCTCCTCGTTAAACAGCTTTGATATCCCGTATGCAAAGCTGTCGATACTTTCAACGCGGTTGTAGAGGATAAAGGTCTGTCC
>JAITOQ010000217.1 GCA_031289865.1 Clostridiales bacterium | reverse complement strand
TCATGAGTTCTTTGTTAAAACAATCATACATCTTTAACTTGCTTTCCGTTATAACAATTTGAACTTCTTGCATATCGGCTAAATTTTGCAATATACGAATTTGCCTACCCATGTTAAATTCTTCCTTTTTAGAAATATTTTAAATGTTTTTTTCTTGATCCCATAATTTTTTCTTCATTATCCGCTCTTAGTTTTTTCATCACATTCCGTTTTTCCTATATTCTTTATAGTACCATACTCATGATTCTTTCATGTTCGGCATTACTGTTAATGCCTCTATGCCAACTTCCCTAAATACAACATCATCTTTTCCGTCGGGCTTAGTTAAAGCAAACTTCAATAATAATTTATCCCCTAATGCGCTAATATTTTTTATGGTATATTTTTCAGATTTCAGACTTAATGTTTCTAAATTTTTGCTTAAGCCAAGATCGATTTCGGGAGTATACAATTTGCGCTTAGGCATATTATAGCACTGTAGTGTTTGTTTTTCACGACAATATAACATAATTATATCATTGTTAATCCTATAATAATATATCGGAACACGCGATTTAAATGCAGTATCAATTGTTTCGCCGCTTTTAGCGTCAACAATTATTAGCGAAGCCCAATTTATACAACAGAATAATAAATCGTCATGTTCATAGATAGCACAAACTCGTTTTTGCAATTTTTCCCATTTTAATGAGCCTTTGTCAATCGAATAACAACGCAACCCCGTACTTTCCCATTCTTGCAAAAACACGCAAGCGTTATCAAAAGATACGGTTAAGCCAAATTGCATGTTATATACTTCCGTCGGCAAAACAAGGCTTGCTATTTCCACGTTGCCCTTATCAAAAAATTTACATATATTTTTTGTGTTTTTCTCATAGCTAAAAACACTTTTTGTAATATATTTTGACTCATAAGGCGCATATTGCGTTTCGCATATATACTTTCCAACAAAATGCTCCGACTTGTTTTTTATGACGTTTACAATCATTTTATCCCCCAAATACAAAAGCCGCAAACAACTCCGTTGCTTTCATACTACAACAACCAACCCGATTCTTTTTCCTCGACCGTTATCAACTCGTACAACTCTTTACTGCAAATATCCTTTTCATTGCGGTTGCCCCTCAATCGCTCTTTCAAACATTATCAAACCGTTTAGCCAATCGATATCATTTTCGGCACGGGCTTGTTTCTTCGCATTATCGAGCGCAACGATAATATCATCATCATGACTTTTAACTAAATAATTATACAGCTCTACCGCTCCCGACCAATTAAAATCCTTAAACCATGTCAATAAAATTTCTAAGACGTCCTTTATTTTTGCATACCCTCTTTTGATCAGAGTTCCCGAAAATACTAACCAATATTTTTTTTGATAAGCAAATTCGGCATAAGCCGATTCTGTATCCCCCGTCAAATGCAAACAGAATAATCTGTTCGGTATAGACGACAATGCGGCGCGGCTTGACAAATTGTCTATCGATAAAATATAAGCCCCGTTCGCCCGCGCTTTATCTGCCTTGACGTCTACGCACCATTTTTCATAAATTTTATCAATTTCTTGAAGATAATCGATGAATTCCATTGTAACCACCCCGTCGGACGTACACTCAAACCGACGTTTAACCACCCCGTCGGGCATTGCCCGCCACCCCTCCCCTGAGGGGAATTTTATGCCGCCGTATTTATGGATTTGACACCTATTTTTTTATTCGGATACGGGACGATGAAGGCATCGTCCCCTACAAGAGTATTACCGACTTCTCTTTTATGACGATGAAGGCATCGTCCCCTACAAGAGTATTATCGACTTCTCTTTTATTCCGCAATTTTGCATTCTGCATTTTGCATTCTGCATTAAAAAATCACATGTGTTCCACCGCTTGTATTCCCAAAATCTCAAACCCGCTTTTTAGGACGAGTTTTACGGCTTTTGTTAGGCGAACGCGGGCGGCTCTAACGCTTGCGTTTTCGTCTAAGACGCGGTTTTCAAAATAAAATTTGTTGTAGGCTTGCGCAAGGTCTATGAGATAGCGCGTGACAAAGCTCGGCTCATATGCCTCTTTTGCCGACCTCAATACCTCGGGGTATTCGGTCAACAGCTTGACGACCGCGTACGCTTCCTCGCCCGCGACGGAGGAAAGATCGGGCGCGGTTTTGCTTTCTATACCCGCTTTTTCGACGATACTGTTACAGCGCGCATAGGTGTATTGGAGATACGGACCCGTTTCGCCGTCAAAATTGAGTATCTTGTCGTACGAAAAAACATTGTCCTTTATCCTATTGTTGACGAGTGCGGAAAAAATCACCGCGCCGACGCCGACCGCTTCGGCAATGCTCTCCGCGTCCTTTATGTCGGGGGATTTTTCGCGAATGATCGCAAGCGACTTTTCCTTTGCCTTGTCTAATACGTCCGAAAGGTAAACCATGTTTCCCTTTCGCGTGGACATTGCGCCGTCCTCAAGCGAAACCATGCCGTAAGCGACGTGTATCATATCTTTGTAAAAGTCGTGTCCCATGAGTTCTACGACCTTAAAAACTTGCTTAAAATGCAGATTTTGCTGATAGGCGACGACATACAGACACTTGTCAAAATTGTAGGTGTTTTTGCGGTAAAAAGCCGTCGCAAGATCCCTCGTGGCGTACAGCGACGCGCCGTCGCTCCTAAGGATCAGACACGGCGGCATACCGTATTCCGTGAGGTCGACTATACTTGCGCCGTCGCTCACCGTCAAAAGATTTTTCGCTTTTAATTCGTCTATGACGGGCTGCATTTTGTCGTTGTAAAAGCTCTCCCCCGCATAGCTGTCAAAGGTCACGCCCAATCTCTCATAGGTTTTTTCCACCTCTTTCATCGTGGTATCCTTAAAAAAATGAAAGAGTTCGAGTGCTTCGGGGTCTTTTTTTTCTATCTTTAAAAACCACTCGCGAGCCTCGTCGGTCAGAGCGGGACTCGTCTCCTCCTCCTTGTGAAAGCGAACGTAAATGTCTACCAAAGCCCGAAGCCCGTCCGCTTCTATACCGCGCTTGTCGCCCCACAATTTGTAGGCGACAATCAGTTTACCGAATTGCGTCCCAAAATCGCCTAAGTGATTTATTCCGACGGTATTATAGCCGAGTTTTTTGTGGATACGGTAGAGTGCCGCGCCGATGACCGTCGTACCGAGATGCCCGATATGAAAGGGCTTTGCAATGTTTATAGACGAATAATCGATACAAACCGTCTTTCCCTTTCCCTCGCCGCTCTCGCCGTAAGCCGCGCCCTTTGTCAGTACCTCGTCAAGCGCAACGCCCGCGGCGCGCTCGCGGTCTAAGGTAAAATTGAGATAGCCGCCGACAGCACCTACCGCTTTTAAAAAGTCGGGCAGCTTCGCCGAAATAGACGCGGCAAGCTCCGACGCAATAGCGTTAGGAGCTTTTTTTAACGCCTTAGAAAAACGAAAGCACGGAAGAGAAAAGTCCCCGAACGCAACTTCCGCGGCGGGCGTAATGTACGACTCTATCTCGCCTTGTGAAAAGCCGTCTAAAGCTATGAGTTTTGCAAGTTGTTTTTTGTAATCCATTTTTTTCCTTTTATTTCCTATATTTTCG
>JAITOQ010000186.1 GCA_031289865.1 Clostridiales bacterium | reverse complement strand
TTTCGACTCCTAAAAAATTACACTACTCTCAAACAGCGGTTGGCGGTAAAAAGACGAAATAGCTGCTTTCGACTCCTAAAAAATTCCACTACTCTCAAACGCTACAACAAGTTTAAACGGCAATTTAACAGCTTTCGACTCCTAAAAAATTACACTACTCTCAAACTTTCGGTTGCGTTTATGAATTCTAATATGTGCTTTCGACTCCTAAAAAATTACACTACTCTCAAACTTAAATACCCAACGCCCCGTGATGTTACTGGCTTTCGACTCCTAAAAAATTACACTACTCTCAAACTCCGTCTGCACCGTTATAACCGTTCGCACCGCTTTCGACTCCTAAAAAATTACACTACTCTCAAACCTCAAATTAAACTCAAGAGTATTCATGCTTACATGCAAGGTAATTGTTTTTGCTATTATATTATACAATGTTTTTTGCGAATTTGCAACAATTATATTGTATCATATTTTTTGCGAATTTACAACGATTTCGCAAAGGTCTTCATCGATGATGAGGGTGTATTCCCCAAGAGATAAATCTTCATGGAAGCATGGTTCTAAGAGGAGAGGCGTGATGCCTAAAAGCGAGCAATGATGATAAAGGGCTTTTATATCCTCAGCAGAGAAATATGCTTTTCCAAAAAAAATGATAAAGAGTTTAATCCTTTTCAGTTCTGCCGCTAAATCGACAAACGCAACGATCTTTTCTATAAGCTTCGGATATTTCTCTTGAACGCGGGCGTTTATCAGTTTTACAATATCAGAGCCGTCCGCTTCGGCATCATATTCAAGCGGGATTTCAGATCGAAATGCAAGTTCGTCTGCAAACGCGGCAAGTGCCGTGTTGATTTCGCCGATCTTTAATAACAATTCTCCGTTTTGCGCTTCCGCAATCAATTTCTTATGAAATAAGTTCAACGCTTTTTTCCCGTTTAATGAAAATGAGGAGAGATCGGATATTACCGCCGTATGCCCTTCAAACGAAGCGTCATCGTTCCCCTTAAACAATTTAAAAGTGCCTTCCCCGCCCTCTGCATGACAAACAATATCCGCGGCATATTCGGCAAACTTTCCGCGATTTTCAACGACAATCACTATCGGCGCACCATTGAGTTCCAATCGATTTTCCCAATCCGAATGTCTTAAAACATATCCCTCGTTCATTTTACCCCCCTTTGTCACAAAGAGATTAAGCACGGCTACTTGTCATCTTTCTCTTGTTCTCCGTCAAAATACAATATACGTTCATCGCTGTCGACAACGACGGTTTGCGCCTGTCCGAGCAAATACTCAATTGAACCGAATTGTTTTTCGGTTATTTCCAACATCTGTAAAAGTCCATGCTTAGGCACATTTTTTCGCACAAGATTTTTTATGGAATTCGAAACGGTTGAATTTAACATAAGCTTAGAATAGACCGATTCTTGCATCATAATAAAGCCCTTTTTGATAAGGAACATTCGGAATTTTCGATATTCGCGTCGATCCTCCGAGGTATCTTGCGGCAGATCAAAAAACACAAGTAATCTCATATACCTATAATTCACACTTCGGCAGCTCCCATTCCGAAAATTCGGAGATGTCATTGACTTCTCCGTCCATAAAGCGAATAACGTCCCTAACAAAAAGCCGTATCGCCGTGTCAAGATATTGTTCATGACCGGACAACCTCACTTTTGTCAGCATTACCTTGGGCATATATGTTTTAAAATTTTTATCCAAGTCACTTGAAAGCCCTAATGAAAAATCATCCGCTATGGGACGGAACGGTTCCATAAGATCGGAAGCAAAATTAAAATTATTAAACTCGTTCCCGTGCCAAATCCCAAGCTGTGTAATGTATCCCGCAGCGGCAATTTCGCGGCTAACCGCAGATAAAATTACGGCGTATCCGTAATTTAAGCGGCTGTTATAGATGTTCTCGTTGCGACGTGAAAAATCCATTCCGAAAAGAGCGTTAAAATACACCTTTGCCGCATGTCCTTCGCGGTTTGAACAATCACCGTCCGTCACCTCTTGCCGATATCCGTCCAGCATGCTTGCCGCCGCGTCATGTCCGTGCTTTCTCAAAACCTCCGCTTGCATTCGTATCTTGTGACGTACAATCTTTCCCCATGCCGTCGATTTCCGCGTTTCATCCCAAAATGCTTGCTCGCGCACGCGCTTGCTGCTCGCAAAATTTGCGGAATATGCCTCAATGTGAGATAACGGTAGATGTTTTTCGTCGCAAAAAATCACGCTCGTCTTGTTTTTTACAAGCTCTGCAAGCAAAGCCGTGGTTAAAGCCGCCGAGGTTGTTTCGACGATGAGGGTCGATATCTCCGAAAGATGTACGCGCCGCTCAGTCTCGCCGCGAACAATCAAATAGCCCAAGCGAAACTCCAATTTTACATGCCCCGTTATGACTACCGTCCGAAAAGCCATAGCGCTATTCCTCGGAGAGAACGCGGCGCGAACGATAAAGTCCGGTCACGGAGGTCTCAATCAGAACGATTTTTCCTAAAAGCTTTTTATTCGTTGATAAAGCTCCGGTATGTTCAGTAAGTCCCAATCGTCTAAGATCTGCCGTTGACAGCTTTGTTTGTAAAAGGTTTATCATTTCTAATAGCACATCGGCTTGCTCGGCTACGCTTGAAATATCTAAAAAATCTTGCTTCTTACCTTCCAACGCGGTTGCGATATCTTGCTTCTTACAGTTTACGACAACTAACCTCTTGTGGTAAATCGGCTTCTTTAACTCGTAAATAATTTCACAAAACAATTTCCCGTTATCCGTGCGGACAAGTTTAATCGGCTCATTTTTGCTCCTTTCACTACCCGAAAGAACCAACTCATTTTTCTCCGATAGCGAGTCGTCCCGTAATATTTTTTCCGTTTTAAGCCCTTTGTATTTCACCAGCCGACGCACATATCCCGCCGCAAATTCCGAAGCTCTCCACTCTGCGGCGTTGCAAAGAGTAAGCTGGCTGTTTGACCTTCCATTGAGATAAACCAACGCTCCGTCTATTTCCATAAGCGACCCGATTTTTATCTTGCGGACGATAATTTTTATGTTTTTGTAAGATAATCCTTCAAAATAAGCTATAATTTCCGCATCTGTTTTCAGCTTTTCCTTATACATGATCGGTATTTGTTCTAAAGCCCGTTCCTTGACGGTTTGCCTATTCTTTGCACCGCCCTTTTCCTTGTCGTATTCGATTAATACAAAATACGCGCCTTTCCAACTTTTATATCCGCCGTATTTCGTAACGTCCGCAAGCCGCTTATTTCTCGGTACCAAATCAACTCCCTTTTTCTCGTCCTCTCCTACTTTCGGATAAACCGTTTGATCGTAAAACATACCGCCCTCCGTCTGCACTTTTTTGGCGACTAAGCAATCATTTCGGCGCATGACGTCTTTGATAACTCCTATCGTTTTTCCGTGATCAGATATCCATGCACCTTCGGTATCTGTTTCAGTAAATAACTTATCAAATCTCGGATACTTCACCGACGGTATTTCCTCTTGAATCGAATCCTTGTAAAGCCACCAACGACCGCTGTACCGCGTGTCGTATACATTGCCTACAACGATATTCAAATACGCGTCTTTTGCGTGATGTAAATCGTTAATCTCGCGGCATTTTAAAAGGTCAAATTTTTGACGAAATTCCGATACGTTCCGCGCTTTAGAATAGACGATTCGCGTATTCGGATATCTCACCTTTAAAATCTCTGAAACCGCTTTTGCCGCTTGTCCGGTAAACACAAGCTGCCGCTTAATGAATCCTTCCGTTTCCGCTTCTGAAAGCGGTTCGTTTCGGATCAAACGCTCATATTTTTCAACACTTATATATCCGCTTTCTTTCAACCATCGCCAAAATCTTGCTTGCCCTTTGCGTATCTCCTCAGACAGCGGATAATCCGCACTTTTTTTCCTATTTGCATTGGTTTCAACTAAAACCCGATTGTCTATCGAATCATCTTTTTTCAACGCTTTCGGAATAATGTGATCTATATCGTAAGAATCGGATTGCAAGCGGTCAAGATCTATCTGCTTTCCGGTATATGCGCATCGACCGGATTGCATAAAATAGAAAAACAATCTGTCGCCTCTTAGTTCTTGATTACTCTTTTCCGAAAGCCGTTGCCTTAGTAAAAACAATTCGTCGGATCTTAATTCCGCAACTGTTTCCTTGTTTACATAAAGTTTTTCAATTTGATTTTTTCTGGAATTTGTCAGCTTACCTTTCTTGCCTTCGTCGTCTCCGCGAGTTACCTCGACCATGATTTTATCGGGGACTTTACCCGCCGCTTCTATCAATTCGTCCGTTACGGCGAGCGCTTGTCTTACGGCGCGTTTCACGGAAGGCGATATGTTTAAATCTTCTATAGGGTCGTGTTCGGTAAGATTGCTTTCCCGATTGATTTTTTCGATTTCGGCACGGAATCCGTAACTCTTATCATCTATGATTTCATTCAAGTTTTGATTTGTTTCCAA
This sequence comes from Clostridiales bacterium, assembly GCA_031289865.1. Taxonomy (GTDB): domain Bacteria; phylum Bacillota; class Clostridia; order Christensenellales; family JAISNN01; genus JAISNN01. The sequence goes on along the minus strand of JAITOQ010000186.1, from coordinate 3,737 downwards.
TAACAAATCCATAATCGATTTAGGATCCCCATTGTAATCCGGACGAAGTATCCCCGTCAAAAATTTTTCCGAAAGGTTGCCGAACCCCGTAAATGACAAGCCCTTGATCTTCTTTAATTCCGTTTCCGAAAGCCGCTTAGGAAACTCCCTTTTAAGACGGTCCTCTACGATTCCTTTTTCTTGTGTAAATATCGCATGTGAGAATATCGCGTATTCGGCAATGTCCTCCCATTCTTTTTCATCCCGTCCGCAAAATATTGTTTTTGAAAACTGCACATAAGACGTAAGCGTCGACGTAAATCCCCTACTATCAATTCCTCCGATCTCATTTTCCTCTTCTTTTGTCAACATGAATTTCGCGCCTATATCATGTCGCGTGATTTTCGTTTTGTTTTTAAACAACTCATTAAACAATCTCTTTTTTTCTTCGACACTGATACTGTTTCCGCTAACCGTCAATTTGTTTAATTGGTTCAAAACCGCATATTTCTGATATATCAACGAGGCCTTCGGCAACACATCCTCTCCGTAAAGATAAGTGCATTTCGAGGTCATTCGCCTAATAAACCTATCCGCGCTTGCCTCACGGTCAATCAATTTGTCAAACATCCACGGTACGATGCGTCCGTCGCTTTTTCTCACCGCCCATGCGTTTCCGCATTTTTTGACACCGGCGTTTCGTTGCCCGACCAACGTTTGATTCGTTTTTTCTATGCTTTCCTCTGCATACGCTTTTGCATGTGCGGCATTAAGCGGACCTACATAATACGGAATGCGAAAGGTCAACAGACTTTCAATTTTTTCTATCGGGGTAAATCCGTCCCCATCGGGAACTTCCAAAAACGGCAAGTAAATCGCCGCATTGGTCAAGATTTTTTTCAACTCCGCATAATGCAACTGATACGGTATTACCCCGTTGTTCGTCGAAGTGATTTTCGGCAGAAACATTCCTTCGCCGACTTCACCGATTTCCGCGAGTATAGCCGCTGTCTCCGCTTTGCCGTCCTCGCCGGTATATGCAGTCAAAACATCCTTTATATATTTTAAAAAATCCTTAGGTTGCTTACACCGCTTGACATACAGTTTTTTCTTTTGTGCCATTGCCGTCCCCGTGTATGCGCAATAATTATCGGGGTTTTTCTTTTTGTTTTCAACGCGCTTGAAAATCTCAAAAAATTTCTCCCTATCATAGGCGTTTACCCAATCTTTCAATCGTCTTAAATCGGATTTATGCTTTTCATAAATTTTAATCATCGCTTCCGAAACACTTTCAGATCCGCGCAAAAGCACTGTCAAGACGCGCCAATCGTACACCGCTTTTAAAAGCTCTATCAAATAATACGAATCCCCCAAAACGGTACGCAAATCACCAGCCTTTTCCTCCTCAAATTTGGCGTCGTCAAAAGAAACTGAATTTTCATCATGATATGTCTTGTCGTCAAACAGTTTTTCCAACTTAAATTTTCCTCCGGAGATGGCTACGATCATTTCCGCTTTACAAATCGCCGACTTCTCCACGCAAAATAACGACGTCAACTCTTCTTGCAATCTTTTCTTTCCTACGACAGAGAGAACGATATCCGTCATCTTTTCAACCTTGTCAAACTCAAACTCGACATGCGCATCGGAATGTTCGTTCATAAGATATTCGTTAATGTTAAGAAAAATATCTTTGACCGCATCGGACAACTCGTAAGTCTGCCCCTCGTTTATGAAATTGCCGCGATATTTTATAATATGGCGAATCGCCAAAAACACAAGACGGATATCAAATTGTTTCTTTCCTTCCGCAAGTGCCTTTCTGAGGTGAAATATAGTGGGATATTTCTTGTGATAGTCCTTATCCGTATAACTCTTATCGTTAAAAAGAGAAAAGCGTCCGTCTACGGTTTTGTCCTCACGGACAAGCGCACTTTCATGCAACCGAATAAAAAACGCTTCATCAACACGTCCGATTTCTTCTTCAAAAATTTCTTCTAAAAGCCTTACCCGTTGCGCTCTGCGCTCCGACCTCCGCCGTCCCGTACGAAATACGCGCCGTTCCGCCGCCGTTTTTGCCGCGTCGAATAATCTCGCTCCCCATAAGTGCGCGCCGCGTTTTTTTAGGACGGTATATTCACCGTCCGTCGCCGCAAATCCCACCGAGTCCGTGCCTATATCCAGACCGATATAAAATTTATCGCCTTTCTCCGACATCACGCATTTTTTTGTTTGATTGTAAATTTGTTTCGGATTTTCAAAAAAATCTTGTTCTTTCATGTTGACAAACCTCTTCTTATGTGTTAAAATAATAATAAATTACACTACAAAGTTCAAATAAGGATTTATCCTAAACGCTTGGTTTTCCAAGCTCCGCGTAGGCGGAAAAAAATTTAATCGGCTTTTGTTCGGTTATTTTTTTTGGAAAAAAAATAAATTGCTGAAAAATATGTATTTATTATAACATATCTAAAAATTAAATTCAATACTTTTTTTAAAAAAGCCTACTTTATTGGCAAAATTCCTATTCTCAAAACTCAACCGTCTTAATCTTTTGAGCAACGGTAAATTCTCACATTATGGTTGCGCCGAATTATTTATCAATTTGCTCTCGTTCATCTCTTTCCCTACCCTAATATATACCCGTCTTATGTGTCCTATCCTACACATAATACATATAGGACACTAATATCAATATCCTCATATCCCATTTGTCATTTGAATTAACGACCGATCTCTCGATTTTCTATAGGTTCAAGTCCCCGTATGCGGTATATCTGAAATTAGAAAACTTTAAAACAAAAAAACTGTCGTTCCATATCCGGCAGCCATTCTTAAAAAACGAAAAAAAGAATTACAAAATAAAACCCACGCGCTTTAACAGTAAAAGGCAACAAAAAAAGCCCCGATCGGGGCAAACGAACGGGGTTTTTAGGCAATAAAAAATGGACTGCCCATGATTCAACAAAAGCACCCCCCTAAGGTGGCAAGGTGATACTAAATATCAAAATATTATGTAATTTTATTCGGTGTTCTTATAAAATGTTTGTCCGGCGTCTGCTCAACCGCCGTTAGTTTTACGTCGCTTGCTGCCTCGCGCAAAGATTCTTTTATATATATCGCCTTACCGGTCGGACGAAGTAACGCCAAACAGTCGCGGAGAAAATTGCTCCAATCCACACGTTTATCCATACCCATATAATTATTTAACTTACCGATAAGGTATGTGTCTACGCAGTCAAGCCGTAGGGTTTCTTTCATAAGCGCAATCGTTTCCGCCGGTTCAATCACGGGTTCAAAACTGGCGAAGGTTTTTATTCCGTCATCATGCAGAATTTTGAGAACTGACAGTCTTTCGTTAGGGCTTGCCGCGCCGTTTTCCCACTCAAAACTTTTTTCCTCGGTATAGAAAGTCAGTGTCGCTCCGATTTGAATATTTGCGCCGAACCGCTTAAATAAATCAATATCTTTTAAGCATCGCTCCCCGCCCTTTGTGAGAATAGCTATCGGCGTATCGTGTTGCAAAAATAATTCCAGTGCTTGACGTGTAGTCGCGTTGTCGTCTGTCGTTTCGCAATACACGTCTCCGATAAACGACAACAAAACCTGCTCGGTATATTTGCGTGCCGTCAGCTCTTTTTCAATGTTTTTTAATATATCCTTGCGTGGCGACGGTAGATCATTGCGTGGCAACGACAGCACATAGTCCGCCTCAATGTATTTGCTTGCAGTCGGCTCTTTTTCAATGTTTTTTAATA
>JAITOQ010000144.1 GCA_031289865.1 Clostridiales bacterium | reverse complement strand
CTTACTCGGACTTTTTGTGGGTCAAGTTAAGCGGGGGAGGGGTGGCGGGCTTGCCCGACGGGGTGGTTAAACGTCGGACGGTTAAAAAGTCCGTGTCATTCTGAGCTTGCGAAGAATCTCAAACGTCAGCCGTATTAAAAAACAAAAAACCACAAACAAAACCCCAAAAGAAAGGAGAATATCATGAACAATTTTTTCAAAAGCATCGGAGAAACAATCGGCAAATTTTTTAAAGACGTTGCGGCATTTATAAATAAATTGACGCAAAAACAAAAGCTGATTTCTTTGATTTCCGCTATCGCGGCGGTCGTGTTGATCGCGGGCGTTACGACGGTCTTGCTTATCAACCGTAATCCAAACGACGGCGGCTCCGGTAACGGGAGCGGTACGGGTAACGGCGGCGGTACGCAGATTGGCGGCGGTACGCAGATTGGCGGCGGCGAAGAAAATGTCGCTTTAAATTCCGCGATTGAGGAATTAGAAAGACTCACGGAGCTTCTTCAAGGTGACGAAAATGCTAACGCGGAGCTTTCGGAAAAGGTTCAAAGAGTCGTTGATATTCTAAAAAACCAACCCGAAAACAACGAGGTTTTAGCCGAAGTGAAAGGGCTGTTAAAGGAACTGCTGGAGTATCAATATGACGAATTACTTTCGGCGAATACTTACAGCGCGGAAAACAAAATCCTTTTAGACACCGCATATCAAAACGGATTAGACGCGATAGACGCGGCGGCAAGTAACGCGGCGGCGGTGTTGGCGCATGACGCGGCGGTAAAAGCGATGAAAGCTATTCCGACGACTGACGGCGGCACGGGTGACGGCGGCGATACGGGCGGCGGTGATGATACGGGCAACGACGGCGATACCGGAGATAAATATTACGGTTTAGATCCTAAAAATGAGATCGATATAGAGATCATTGAAATTATAGAAAAGGAAGAAAACGAACTCGATTTATTTATAGAGGATTTAAAAGAACTGCTCGGATATAAGTATAACGGATTGTTAAATACATATACCTACAGTACAAGTAACGCCTCGCTTCTGTCTCAAATTTACTCCGACGGCTTACAATCTATCGGACGCGCCACGACCTATGAGGAAGCTATTTTAGCCTATAAGACCGCGCTTGCGGCAATGCTCGAGGTGGAAAAGGGTAACGACGATCCGACCGATCCAAAAGATCCGGACAAAACATTTTACGAAGTATCCTATGCGCTAAACGGCGGTAGCGGAAATTATGCAAACGGCACTGTAGAAGAGGGAATATCGGTTACAAAACCGATCGATCCGACGAGAACGGGTTACGCGTTTGACGGTTGGTATACGACCTCAAACTTTTCGGGTTCGGCGGTGACATTCCCTTATACGGTAAACGGAAATACGATTTTTTATGCGAAGTGGACGGTAACGTATACCGTGAGCTATGTTGTCAATAGCGGTACTCCGACGATCCCGACCGCAACGGTCAGAGTAGGGACGTCGCTCTCGACCCCGACGACATTGACAAGGACGGGCTACGAGTTTGACGGTTGGTATACGACCTCAAGCTTTTCGGGTTCGGCGGTGACATTCCCTTATACGGTAAACGGAAATACGACATTCTATGCGAAGTGGACGGTAACGTATACCGTGAGCTATGTCGTCAACGGCGGTACTCCGAGTATTCCGACCGCAACGGTCAGAGTAGGGACATCGCTCCCGACCCCGACGACATTGACAAGGACGGGCTACGAGTTTGACGGTTGGTATACAAATTCGGGCTTTACGGGTTCGGCGGTGACATTCCCTTATACGGTGAACGCGAACGTAATTTTTTATGCGAAGTGGACAGAAAACCAAGGTTCGGATACCGGAGACGACGAAGAAGATTATACATTGGGACTTCTCTTCACTCCTATCACGGGAGGATATAGAGTGAGTGTCGGGACATTGGCGAGCGCGACCGAGATAGTCATTCCGAGTGAGTACAACGGTCAACCGGTGTTGGAGATTGATAACAGCTTTAGCATTTGTACGAAGTTGGTGAAGCTAACGATACCGTTTGTCGGAGCGACTTTAAACGGTATAAGCAATACACATTTCGGATATATCTTTGGAATGACTGCCTATAATAGTTCAAGTAAAGTTCCTACTTCGCTTAGAGCGGTAATTGTAACGGGTGAGGTAAGCATCGGAGAACGGGCTTTCTATTATTGTGGCGTACTGACCTCGATCACGCTACCTAAAGTGACAAGTATCGGTAATTATGCTTTCTATGGTTGTAGCGGACTGACCTCGATCACGATACCTAATGTGACAAGTATCGGGGAGAGGGCTTTCTATGAATGTATCGGACTGACCACAATCACGTTACCTAATGTGACAAGTATCGGTGAATATGCTTTCTTATATTGTAGCAAACTGACCACAATCACGCTACCTAATGTGACAAGTATCGGATCTTCTGCTTTCGCTTATTGTAGCGTACTGATCTCAATCAATGTTGATGAAAGCAACCTATACTATAGTTCATTAGACGGAGTATTATACAACAAAGATAAAACGATACTCATCGTTTATCCGGGAGGAAAGACGGGAGCATTTACGGCACCTAACAGTGTGACGAGTATCGGTAATAATGCTTTCTATTATTGTAGGGGACTGACCTCTATCACGCTACCTAAAGTGACAAGTATCGGTGATGGTGCTTTCTTATATTGTAGCAAACTGACCACAATCACGCTACCTAATGTGACAAGTATCGGTAATAATGCTTTCTCCGGTTGTAGCGGACTGACCACAATCACGCTACCTAATGTGACAAGTATCGGTAATTATGCTTTCTCTTTTTGTAGAGGACTGACCGAGATCACGCTACCTAATGTGACAAGTATCGGGGATTGGGCTTTCTATAATTGTAGCGTACTGACCACAATCACGCTACCTAATGTGACAAGTATCGGTAATAATGCTTTCTATAAATGTAGCGGACTGACCACAATCTCTATACCTAATGTGACAAGTATCGGTAATTATGCTTTCTATTATTGTAGTGGGCTGACCACAATCGAGCTACCTAAAGTGACAAGTATCGGTGAATATGCTTTCTTTTCTTGTAGCGGACTGACGTCAATCACGCTACCTAAAGTGACAAGTATCGGTGATGAGGCTTTCGCTTTTTGTAGAAGCTTGACCGAGATCTCGTTACCTAATGTGACAAGTATCGGGCATTTTGCTTTCCAGGATTGTAGCGGACTGACCTCGATCACGCTTCATAGTAATTTAACGTCTATGGGAGTTGGCCCTTTCTCTGATTGTAGCCAACTGACAATTTATGTAGAGGCTTCAAGTAAACCGAGCGGTTGGGATTATTCTTGGAACTCTTCAAACCGTCCCGTGATATGGGGCTGTACGTTGTCGGAGGATAAGAGCTATGTCGTTTCGTTTACAAAGACGGCAAGCAGTATTAGCAATCCTACCGCTACAAACGGAATTTCCGCCCCGTACCGTGAGGGTTACACCTTTGGCGGTTGGGCGACGGTTGAGGGCGGTACGACTGTGGCTTACACGGCGGCGAATGTGAATAACGCGACGAACGGCACAACATTGTATGCGATTTGGATTAAAAAGTAAGGATTTAAACGCAAAACAAGGAAATAAAAAGCCCGATGTCATTCTGAGCTTGCGAAGAATCTAAAACGTCAAGCCGGTAGGGGACGATGACCACATCGTCCCGTATCGAAAAAAAACAAAGGGTTAAATGAGAAAAACAGCGGACGTTTGAGCGTTCGCTGTTTTTGTTATGAGGTTATACGGCTGACGTTTGAGATTCTTCGCAAGCTCAGAATGACATTGGCTTTTTGTGTTGCCTTTCGGCAGTAAGAGTTTTTCCGCACCACTTAGGACCGGCAATATAAACGGCACCGGACGCTTCAAGCTTGCGTGTCAATACATTATCCGCAAAGCGGGGTAAATAATCAATTTCCATGGAAACCCCCTATATGATTGATTATACACGCAATAAAAAGATAAGTCAAGCGAATTCGGTTATTTGTAGGCAATTTGTTCGGTTATTTGTAGGCAAATCGTTCGGTGATTTGTAGGATTTGTTTAATGCAGAATGCTTGTTTAATGCAGAATACAAAATGCAAAATGCAGAATTGCGGATTAAAAGAGAAGTGAGTGTTATTCCGGCAAGCCAAGAATGACAACGGCGGTTTTGTGATAAAACGGTTTGATGTTTGAGATTCTTCGCTCCGCTCAGAATGACAACGGGCTTTTTTGCAAAGGCACAAAAAAAAGATAAAAAAACTCTCTTAAATCCGTTGACAGCAAAACAGATTTGGTATATAATCAAATTAGATACAAAAACAAATATGATATTATTTAAATTCGGATATAAAAATAACTAAATCGGAATAACAATATATTCGGGACAAAACATATTCAAAATAAAAACACATTCGGGATAAAAACACATTCAAAATAAAAACACATTCGGGACAAAAAACATATTCAAGACAAAAAACACATTCAAAACAAAAATATAGGACGGAGGAAAAAGGGTATGCGCAAAAAGGGCGAAAATGGGATTTTTAATAAGGTACCCGCTTTTATCATCAAAAACAGATTTTTAGTCATCGGTTTTTTTGTTTTGTTGACGGCTTTTTCGTTATGGGCGATGAACCGCGTCAATATCAATTATAATCTTGCGAAATATTTGCCGTCGGATTCGGAAACGAATCTCACGCTAAAGCTTATGGAGGAGGAGTTCGGACAGTCGGGGCAAGCGGAAATCATGATAAAATCCGTGACGATCGACGAGGCTTTGGCGCTTAAAAGGCGCGTAGACGCCTTAAATCACACTGTTACGGTGACATTTTTTAACGATCCCGCGTATTTTAAGGATACCGACGGCGACGGGGTAGGCGACGCGCTGTTTAAGATCGTGATCGACGGCGACGACTATTCCGAAAACGCGGAGCAGCTGATAGCCGATTTGAAATCGGAGTTTAAGTCGTACGATATCGCGCTCAACGGGCAAGCGGTCAACAATTTAGACCTCAAAAACCGCATCTCCGACGAGATGACGATCATGTTTATTTTGGCGATCATCATTGTGGCGGCAGTTTTGATTTTTACCTCGAAGTCGCTCATGGAACCCATCATCATAGGGATAGTTATCGGGGTTTCGGTACTCATCAATCTCGGTACGAACGTCTTTTTAGGAGAGATATCTTATATCGTAAAATCTATAGCGGCGATACTTCAAATGGCTCTCGCTATGGATTATTCTATCGTCACCATGCACCATTACAACGAGATCAAGCTGCATGAGCCGAACGAAAAAACCGCCATGGCAAAGGCTCTCAAAAAGTCCTTTTCCATCGTTTCGGCAAGCTCTCTGACGACTATCGCGTCTCTTGCCGCAATCATCTTTATGACCTTTAAGATAGGCGCGGACATAGGCGTGGTCATGATAAAAGCCCTTACGATAAGCGTATTGACGGTGTTTCTCCTTATGCCGGGGCTTATCGTCGTGTTTTCAAAGCCGATAGAAAAATTGAAGTACTCGCCTCTCAAACTGTTTAAGTCCTCAAAGGCGAAAAATGCGAATAAAGCGAGCAAGGGCGGCTATGTAAAATTTTTGAATAGGACAAAAAAGATACTGCCTATAGTCATGCTCCTCGTGACGGCGGCTTGCTTTGTCCTCCAATCGCAGATGAAATACGAATATTTGGAGGAAAATAAGTACAGAATCCCTAACGATATCGTCAAGACGTTCGGCGCGAGCGTACAAGTGTATATGACCGTCCCAAGGGCTATGAGTCAAGAGGATTACGATAAGCAAACCCGACTGACGGAGATGCTCCTCGAGTACTACAATGCGTCGGGCGAGAGAACGGTCAAGGACGTTTTGTCCTATCAAGGGACCGTAGCGCGTGAAATGACGCCGACCGAAGCGGCAAGGCTCTTGAATATCGAAGAGGGCTTAATGAAACAGCTTTTCGGGACATATTATCTCGAAAACGGTATGGTTGGGGACGACAGTATCGGCATGAAAAGCTTTTTGGATTTTACCGTGGAGCTCATCGAGGGCAAGCGTCAAATCTCCGCGTCCGCTGACATATCCTCCGCTATTGCGGGCAGCGCGGACTATATAAGGCTGTTGAGCTTTTTGCTGAATTCCGCAAGCACAAAAATGACGGCTGCGGAGCTTACGGCTCTTTTGGCGAACGTGAAGGAATACGGTATAGATATCGACCCTTACGCGTTTAAGGATTATATCTCACAGCTTTACGGAATGAAGTATTACGACGAAAATCCGTCCTTGTTCGGAAAGCTGACGCTGAAAGAATTTTTAAACTATACTGAAAGCCTCTTGACGGGAAAAATACAGTCGGGAATCGATCTGTCTATTTTGGATCAAGACACGAGAGATATCGTCATAGCTCTCAACGCGCTTGTAAATAATACGGATACAAAGTTTAATGCGGCGGGGCTTTTTGAGATCCTTTCCATAGTCGGCGCGCCCTTGGGCTTTGACGTTTCGGGCTATAGGGAATACATAGCGGTTTTGTACGGCAATTATGCCTTTGACAAGGATTATTCGTCGTATGAGATATCCTTTGACAAATTCCTCCTATATGTATTCAAGCTGTTGGACGGGGAGGGAAGTATAGGTTTGGGAGACATCATAGGCGACACCGAAAAAGAGAGTTTGTCCCTCTTAAAATACTTTATGACGGAAGCGTTACCGTCGGATAAAGACGCGGAAGGTTTTTTTAACTTGCTCAACAGCCAAAACGTAAAGGATATCGTCGGCGGGATTTCGCTGACGCGGACTCACGTCAATATCATTTACGCGCTGTATGCGGAGAAGTACAACGGGTACGACGAAACGACTCAACTCGGAAAATACGCGGACTTTGATATTGAGAAAAGGGTCGAAGGGCTTTATATCAGTACCGTTGATTTCACGGTTTTCTTAATGGAAAAAGCACCGATACTGCTCGGCGCAAACGGCACGATAACAAGTATTTTGAACACGTTGGCAAGCGCTTTGAAACTGCTCGGCAGCTCGACGTATTATACATACAAGGATATGAGGTCGTTTTTAAACGGAAACACGTTCGGACTTTTAGACCTTTTAGGCATAGACGAACCGACGACCTTACTGCTGTACCGGCTGTATAACTTTGAAAAGAATCCCGCGACAAATTACAACCCGTCTACGGGTAAAAAAGAACCGATCACTCAGCACAACCTCATGGCGGCAAGCGCAAATACCGCCGACGTCCTTGAGTTCACCGCAAACTTGTTAAACAACGACCCGTCAAAAGCGGACTATTACGACGCGGATATTTACAACTCCGCGGTTGCCGCTCACACGGACGCTTCGTATGTCGATACGCTCGTCAATATATGCGACGCGTACAAGTCTTTTATAAACGGGACTGACTGTACGTATATGGATACGGCGGGTATACTCGGAAAAATATCGGGTAAATTCGGATTGGACGCGGAGCTTATTAAACAAGCGTATATCTTGTATTTTATCGGCGAAACGCCCGACGCGGCATTTTTGAGCGAAGAGGTGATGAGCCTTTCGGAATTCGGCGCGTATATAAAGGGAATGACCGACGAAACAAGCGCAAGTTACAACAAGCTCATTTCAAGCGTTTTGGGCAGCGACGCGGCGGTTATTAACGGCGCGTTTGAACTGCTCAAATCTATAACCGCGCAAAAAGACGTTTCGATGAGCGTGTCGGAGCTTGCGGAGTTTGTGGACGCGCTAACGACGGCGGCGGGTATGAGCGGTATAGAGCTTTCGGAGGACGAAATAAAAGCCGTCTATATCATGTATTTGATATATAACGAGCTTGCGCCGATAACAGTCGCAAGCGGCGCGCAAGAATACACAATGTCGGAAATGCTCCTATATATGGAAACGATGTTAAACGACAGCCCGTCAAACCCCCTCTACAACGCCTTTATAGCGGGGATTGCGGCGAACGCGCTTGCGGGAATATCGGACGCGGGGCAAGCCCCGAATCTGTACGCGCTCCTCCTTGCGGTGAATGATTTTTACGCGGTGTATGCGGGAGAAGAGACCTATGATTATGAACGGCTTTTTAGCATCATAGACGGTTGTCTGAGCGTCGTGTCGGGGGAATTGAGCTTTTTGTTAGGCGACGCGGGGCTTGCATTTGACGCGTCCCTCGTCGAGCAAGTGTATGTAAAATATTTTACGGATTTCGGCAGATTTGAAAACACCCCCGTAAAAGCGTCGGTGATAGTGGATTTTACGCTCTCTATGCTTAACAGACCTTTGATATCGGGGTTTGTGTCCGACGGACAAACGGAGATGCTTAGGGAGTATAAGGAACAATTGGCGATAGCCGAAACCATGTTTAACGGAACGAACTATTCGCGGCTGATATTCGTCCTCAACGTAAAGGACGGATCGGAGGAAGGCTTTGCCTTTGTCGATACGATAAAAGCCGCCGCGGCTGCCGTGTACGGCGAGGGCGAAGTTCATCTCGCAAGCAATCTCGTGGGCTTAAAGGAGATAAGTACGGCGTTTGTGTCGGACATTATATTGACGACGATAATCTCTATCTTATTTATCCTTTTGGTCGTCATGATTGCTTACCGCTCCGCGCTTATCCCGTTTATCTTGATGATAGTCATACAAGGCTCCGTTTGGATTTCCTTTTCCTTTAATACCGTTACAAATTCGCCTATGTTTTTTATGGCGTATATCATAGCGAGCTGTATACAGATGGGCGCGACGATAGATTACGGGATAATACTGTCGAGCGCGTATACCGATCAACGAAAGACAAAGCCGAAGTTAGAGGCTCTTTCCGCCGCGTTAAAATCGGCTATCGGACCCATCATGACGTCGGGTTTGGTCTTGATTATCGCGGGAATAACGATAGGAAGCGTTTCAACCTCCGTCGCGGTCTCCTCGATCGGTCACCTCTTGTGGCGCGGAACCCTCACATCTTTAACAATGGTACTCGTCGTTTTGCCGCAAATATTGCTGCTGACCGATAAATACATAGAGAGGACGACCCTCAAAGCGAAGTTCTTTAAGAATTAACACAAAAAAGTATTAAAAAACATTTGACAGAAAGCGAAAAAAGTGCTAAAATGGCTAATGCGTGTGTTATCGAAGGGTAGCCATGCGATTTGGTTATGTACAAAGAGTTGCTAAAAGCCTCCTCAAAGCTTGTCGGATTAAAACAGACGGAGAGGGGTGTAATAAAAGGCGCGGTCGTGTGTGTCGTGGTCGCCTTTGACGCCGAAGAGCGGATTCGTCTGCGCTTCGCCGCGCTTTCCGCAAGGTGCAAAGTTCGTATAGTCGACGGTCCGTCGATGAGGGAGCTGGGCGCGTTGTGCGGGATAGACGTCGGCGCGAGCGTAGTGGGGATACTTAAAGAGAATAAGGAATGCTGAACCTTGTTTTTTGAGAGTGTCTTCTTGCGAAATGCTTAACGGCAAAAAAACTTGAGCGAACGTTTAGGGTTGAATGTTTGCTCGTCCGAATTCACTAATTTTTTATGGAGGAAACAAATGCCGACAATCAATCAATTGGTAAGGCAAGGGAGAGTCAGGAGGATTACCAAATCCAAAGCTCCGATCATGGACGCATGTCCGCAAAAGCGCGGAGTGTGCCTTTCGGTTACGACGACTTCCCCTAAAAAGCCTAATTCCGCTCTCAGAAAAATCGCGAGAGTGCGCCTTGTGAACGGCTCCGAAGGTACTATGTACATTCCGGGTATCGGGCATAATCTTCAAGAACACAGCGTGGTCTTGATCAGAGGCGGCAGGGTAAGAGATTTACCGGGCGTACGTTACCATATCATTCGCGGCACTTTGGATACGGCGGGCGTAGCAAAACGCAAGCAAGCCAGATCCAAGTACGGCGCGGGCAAAAATGCCGCGGCACAAGCGGCTACTAAGGGTAAGAAATAACCTTTAATCATCGACTTCAACATGTCGTTCGGACGTGAAAAAAAGTTCAACCTAAATTAAGGAGATACACAAAATGCCAAGACGCGCAGGGGTACCGAAACGCGACGTTTTACCGGACCCGATATATCAAAGCAAAATAGTAACAAAGTTTATCAATCAAGTGATGTACGACGGACAGAGAGGGACGGCGCAAAGAATAGTCTATGACGCTTTTAAGCTCATGGAGGAAAAAGTCAACCAAAATCCGCTCGACATCTTTAATAAAGCTCTCGAAAACGTCATGCCCGCTCTCGAAGTCAAAGCAAGACGTATCGGCGGCGCGACCTATCAAGTTCCGCTTGAGGTCAAGGCGGCAAGACGTCAAACCCTCGCAATCCGTTGGCTCGTTAACGCGGCAAGAAAACGCGGCGAAAAGAACATGGATCAGAGAGTCGCGGGCGAATTGCTCGACGCTTTTAACAACAACGGGAGTGCGTTTAAGAAAAAAGAGGAAATGCATAGAATGGCGGAAGCCAACAAAGCATTCGCTCATTTTAGATTATAACGGAGTGAGTTTAAGTTACCGAAAAGTTGCCGATAATCATGTATTATCGTTGAATAGCGGGGTTGCTCCCGCTTTTCTGTATCTTTTCGGTTTAATGCAGAATGCAGAATTGCGGATAATTGAGATGTGATTCGGAGAAATCGTTTGAGATTCTTCGCATTCGCTTCAGAAAGACACCGACTTTTTAAAGTAATAAGTAAGGACAATAATAGAAAAATTTGTATTAGACAAATAAAGCGTTAAAGTTTTTGAAAAGAGCGCGAGAAAAAATTTTTCCCAAAAATTTTCTCTCGTACCTCTCTTATCAAAAATAAAAGACAGGGGAAAGACAATGGCAAGAGAATTTACGTTAGAAAAAACCAGAAACATAGGCATTATGGCGCACATTGACGCGGGAAAAACAACCGTGAGCGAACGCATTCTGTTTTATACGGGGCGCGTCCACAAGATCGGCGAGGTTCACGAGGGTGCCGCGACCATGGATTGGATGGAACAAGAACAAGAGAGAGGTATCACTATCACCTCCGCGGCGACGAGTACGCAGTGGCGTGAACACCGTATCAACCTAATCGACACCCCCGGTCACGTCGACTTTACCGTCGAGGTGGAGCGGAGCTTGCGTATTTTGGACGGAGCGGTCGCTCTGTTTTGCGCACGCGGCGGGGTCGAGCCTCAATCTGAGGCGGTTTGGCGTCAAGCGGACAAATACCATGTTCCGCGTATCGCGTTCGTCAACAAGATGGATATAAACGGAGCGGATTTCTTTAACGTCGTCAAGATGATTAAGACCCGCTTTAATGTAAAAGCGGTCGCGCTCCAACTCCCTATCGGAAAGGAAAGCGATTTTAAGGGTATCATCGATCTCGTCACCATGAAAGCCACGCTCTACAGCGACGACCTTGGAAAGGAAGAATATATCGTCGAGATTCCCGCGGAGCTTAAGGACGAAGCGGAATTGCTCCGTACGGAGGTTTTGGAGGCGGTAGCGGACTTTGACGATTCGCTCATGGAAAGGTACCTTGACGGCAAGCCGATTCCGGAGGAAGATATCAGAAACGCGCTCAGAAAAGCCGTCGTTTCGATGAAACTCGTACCCGTGTTTTGCGGAAGCGCATACAAAAACAAGGGCGTACAAAAGCTGCTTGACGCGGTCGTAGATTATCTGCCGTCGCCTTTAGACGTCAAACAGATCGAGGGAAAATTCAGCGGTACGGGCGAACCGACCGTGGTGCATTCCTCCGACAACGAACCGTTCGCCGCGCTTGCGTTTAAGATTATGACGGATCCGTTTGTCGGAAAATTGGCGTTTATCCGCGTTTACAGCGGAATGCTCGACAGCGGCTCTTACGTCTACAATACGACGAAAGGCAAAAAAGAACGGGTAGGACGCTTGATAAGAATGCACGCGAACAACCGTCAAGATATCGATAAGATATACGCGGGCGATATCGCCGCTATCGTCGGACTGAAAGACACGACGACGGGCGACACGCTTTGCGACGAAAAGCGGCAAGTCATCTTAGAGAGTATGGAATTCCCCGACCCCGTTATTCGTATCGCTATCGAGCCTAAGACCAAGGTCAGTCAAGAAAAAATGGGTATCGCGCTTGCTAAGCTTGCGGAAGAAGACCCTACCTTTAAGACGAATACTGACCAAGAAACGGGTCAGGTCATCATAGCGGGTATGGGCGAATTGCATCTTGAGATTATCGTAGACAGATTGCTCCGCGAATTTAAAGTCGAGTGCAAGGTCGGTCAGCCGCAAGTCGCTTACCGCGAAACCATCACGAAAGAGATCAGAAAAGAGGGAAAATATATCCGTCAATCGGGCGGGCGCGGACAATACGGTCACTGCGTGATTATACTTTCGCCGCGTGAGGCGGGAGCGGGGTATGAGTTTGTCGACGAAATCGTCGGCGGCGTCGTCCCTAAGGAATATATCTCCCCGATAAACGCGGGTATCGTAGAAGCGTCCAAATCGGGTGTGCTTGCGGGATACGAAACCGTCGACTTTAAGGTTCGCCTTGTGGACGGAAGCTATCATGACGTAGACTCGTCGGAAATGGCGTTTAAGATCGCGGGCTCTATGGCGTTTAAAGAAGCGGCGGCGGCGGCGGCTCCCGTCTTACTCGAACCTATCATGACCGTAGAGGTCTCGACCCCCGACGAATATTACGGCGCGGCGGTAGGCAGTCTTACGGGACGGCGCGGCGCGATTAAAAGCACGGAGCTGAGAAACGGAACGCAGATTATAGATTCGGAGGTTCCGCTGTCGGAAATGTTCGGTTACGCGACCGTACTCCGCTCGCTGACGCAGGGACGCGCAAACTTCACTATGCTCTTCTCGCATTACAGCCCCGTACCGAGAAACGTTGCGGAAGCCGTTATAGGGAAGGGAAAAACCAACAATTAGAGGCTTTCTAAGGCGGTTCGTCTTAAAAAAACTCCGTTTTCGGGATTATTTATGAAAAAAACTTAAAATTCCGAAAAAAACATATCAAAAATACTTTAAAAAAATTGAAAAATATATTATAATAATAAAAAGCATTACGTTCTAAATGTTTGGAGGAAAACAAAATGGCAAAGGAAAAATTTTCACGCGATAAGGTACACGTTAATATCGGTACCATCGGTCACGTTGACCACGGCAAAACGACCCTTACCGCGGCAATCACTATGTATTGCGCTACGAAGGGCTTGGCAAAAGTCATGAGATATGACGAAATCGACAAAGCGCCGGAAGAAAAGGAAAGAGGTATTACTATCAATACCGCGCACGTCGAATATCAAACCTTAAAGAGACACTATGCGCACGTCGACTGCCCGGGTCACGCGGATTATGTAAAAAACATGATCACCGGTGCGG
>JAITOQ010000092.1 GCA_031289865.1 Clostridiales bacterium | reverse complement strand
CAATAGACGCCGAGGCTCTCCATAGTCGCGGCAAAAAGCTTCGTCGCATTCAAATTATTTATCGTCCCCGACTGAAACGGCACGGGATAAACCATGTCGCCCGTCACTATCACGAGGTCGGGTTTTGTGTAACTCACCATTTCCGCAATGGCGTTTATCGCCCACGCGTCCTTTTTTATCGACGCAAACCCCGCGCCGATATGCGTGTCAGTCAGCTGTAACACCTTAAAATCTCTGTCGGTCCGGAAAGTGACAACGCCCGTCCCCTCATCGACTATAGGCTCCAATACTTCGGTCTTCTCAACCTTTGCAAGGCTTTTTGCGAGCTTCATACTCGCGTTAAAGCCTATGTACGAAACCAACGAGCCGAGTGCGCCGAGTCCCACCATCGAAACGATGACGATTAGCGTGACCTTCAAAATTGTCTTGAACGTCAAGTGCCTTTTTAATGCTCTTTTTGCCATTTGAAAAACTCCTTATTTTTATTTTTTTGATAAGAGAGGTTGCAGAGACAAAATTTTTGGGAAAAATTTTTTCTCTGCACTCTTTTCAAAAACTTTCGTAATTTATTGTATCGAAAAGCAGAGTGCTATATCTCTAATTATCCTTAATTTTCAACCTTCAACTCTCAACTTTCAACTATAAAAAACCCTCGTTTTGTATCCCGTTTTTTCTTCAACTTTTTTCACAATGTCATCTACTGCTGCAAGGGTTTTTTCCTTTTCTTCCTTTACCGCTAAAATCACCGTGATTTCCTTTGCCGTTTCGCCGTAATCGTGCGTCTCTATACCGCGCAATTCCGCGCAATTTGCGTATTCCTTTACGATAGCTTCCACGGCGGCGGTCACGTCCTTTTCGGCGCGTTTTCCGAGCAAAGAGCCGATGCTGTTTTTTAGGAGCTTTACCCCCTCGACCGTAATAATGATACCGATAACGATACCGACGACCGCGTCAAGACGGAGATTTGCGTATGCGCCGAGCAAAAACCCGACAAGGGTCATGAGGGTAATCCCCGCGTCCAAAAAACTGTCGGTCTCCGCGCCCTTTAAAACCCCCGACGGACACTTTTTGTTGACCGATCTAAAATAAAACGCAAGCGCGGTCTTTACCACGGCGCAAGCCGCGGTGACACCGAAGCCGAACCAAGTAAAATACAAAAAACGGGGCAAAAACAGTCTATCGAGCGCGGACCAAATAAAGTATAGACCCGTAAAAAGAATCGACGCGGCAAAGATAAACCCGACCAAATATTCCGCTCTGCCGTAGCCGAAAGGAAACTCCTCCGTCGGCTTTTTTCTCATCATGTAAAAGCCCAAAATCATAATCCCGAACCCGATCGCGTCCGCAAAGTTGTTTATCGAGTCGGAAAAAATACTCAAGCTGTTTGACGACAGCCCTATGTAGAGCTTAACGCCGGAGAGTACGAGATTGACCGAAAGCCCGACGACAGCGGCAAACATGATTTTGCGCGTTCTTGACGAATCAAACATTTTTTGCCCCCCTACACGAATAATACTTTTCTTAATGCAGAATACAGAATGCAAAATGCAGAATGCAAAATGCAGAATGCAAAATGCAGAATGCAAAATGCAGAATGCAAAATGCAGAATTACTGATAAAAATAGGTGTCTTTGTCTATTGAAAAGTATGTGTCATTCTGAGCCTGCGAAGAATCTAAAACAACCGGTCGACTTTTTTATTCGGACACGGGACGATGTGGTCATCGGCCCATACAAGAGAATCATTTGTTTTTATTCTTGTCCGCAATTTTCAACTTTCAACTTTCAATTCTCAACTTACAATCGCCTTTTTGTTTCCGTCCGCGCCGAATACCGTAATCTCATCGTCCTTTTTTAGCTCCGTCACTCTTGAAACGGGCGCGCCGTTCTTTTCAATCTTAAAGTAGCCCGATGCTAAACGCTTTAACGGACTTGACTTATCGAGGGCGACCGCCGCGCCGTTCAGCGCGTTTTCCTTTTTTAAAACGACGGTTTGCGCCGCGTTTTTGAGTGCGGAAATCTCCTCAAAAAGCCGTCCTCTCCTATCCGCAATCGTTTTGTTCGCGCATGCGGAAAGCTCGCGCATTGCGGAAATCAAGCTCAATTTTTTAAATTCGTAAGCGTTTAAAATCTTTTGTTTTCCGCGGTATAGAAACGTCGAAAACGCGTCTTTTAGAGCCTTTTCGTCATAGGCGATATACTCAGCCGCCCACGTCGGCGTAGGTGCGCGGAGATCCGCCGCCATGTCCGAAATCGAAAAATCCGTTTCGTGTCCGACCGCCGAAATAATAGGGGTGTTCATGCTGAAAACCGCCATAGCGACTTCCTCGTCGTTAAACGGCATGAGATCCTCGACGGATCCGCCCCCTCGTGCAAGTATCACGACGTCAAAGCCGAGTTTATCGACGTTTTTTAAAGCGCGTGCAATCTCCGCGGCGGCTTTTTCGCCTTGAACGCGCACGTCCGCGACCGTGATATCGATAATCGTATTTTTTTTGCGGATAGTCCGAATGATGTCGTGAATGACCGCGCCCGTCCTGCTTGTCACCACGCAAACCTTGTCGGCATAGCGCGGAACGGTTTTTTTCTTTGCTTCGTCAAAGATACCGAGGGCGGTCAGCTTGACCTTTAACGCCTCGATTTTTTGGAATAACAAGCCCAAACCGTACGGTTCTATGCCGTCGATTTTTAAAGACAGCCGCCCGCCCTCGATCCAATAATCGGGAGTTGCGCGGACGACGACAAACTCGCCGTTTTTCGGAATATATGTGCGTCTGCACGAAAAGCAGCAGCACGCGACCTTTGACCGCTCGTCCTTTAAATCAAAGTACGCGTGCGCACCCGAAACTTTAAAGCCCGAAACCTCGCCCGCAACCGAAATGCCGTGAAGCATCTCTTCCGACCTAAAAATACGGTTTATAATCTCATTCAGTTCAGTGACGGTAAGTGCTTCCATATTATTTTGATTGCGCGCTTTTTAAGGTATTTTTTAACAACATAGTTATAGTCATAGGTCCTACCCCGCCAGGTACGGGGGTGATTGCGGATGCTATATCCTTTACTGCGTCAAAATCCACGTCGCCGCATAGCTTGCCGCCTACGGAATTCATGCCGACGTCTATTACGACCGCGCCGTCTTTTATCATATCGGCGGTGATAAATTTTGCCCGCCCGATAGCCGCGACGACGATATCGGCGCGCTTGACGACTTCGCTGAGATTTTTCGTCTTGCTGTGACAAACCGTGACGGTCGCGTTTTCGCCGAGGAGAAGCATCGCCATAGGTTTTCCGACCATATTGCTCCGTCCGATTACGACGGCGTCCTTGCCCGCTATGCTAACGCCCGCAAATTTAATCAACTCTATCACACCGTTAGGCGTACAAGAGATGAGGTCGGGCGTCCCTTGTAAGAGCAGCCCTTGCTGATACGCGCTCAATCCGTCCACGTCCTTTTTTACGTCGATAAACGGTAAAATCTCTTCTGCATTCAAATGTTTCGGGAGCGGGAGCTGTACCAAAATCCCGTCAATGGCTTCGTCGCCGTTGAGGGTCAAAATCGCGTCTATCAACTCTTCCTTTTTGACGTCCGCGGGATATTCCTTGTGTACCGAATAAAAACCCGCCTCCCCGCACGCCAAAATTTTATTTCTGACATAAACCCTACTCGCGGGGTCGTCGCCCGCTATGATTACCGCAAGTCCGGGTGCGCGTCCCTTTGCCGCCTTTAGTTTTGCGGCTTCTTCCTTTATATCCCCTCTGATTTTCGCCGACAAGGCTTTTCCGTCAATTATCATATTTACCCCTCTATCTCCGCTTCTATATCCGTTTCCGCAATCTCCGCTTCGGCTATTTCTTCTGTCTCCGTTTCGGCAATCTCCGCTTCTATATCTGCTTCCGCTGTCTCCGTTTCGGCAATCTCCGCTTCTATATCTGCTTCCGCTATCTCCGCTCCGCCCGAACCGTCCGATATTTCGATATTGCGCTTTCTTTTTAAGTAGCTCGCCAAAACGCCGTTTACATACGAGTAACTCTTATCGGT